>JBKJJB010000258.1:0-6413 GCA_046598235.1 Chitinophagales bacterium | reverse complement strand
GCTAAACACTACACGGTTATCTGCAATAATACTGGCATTTGCGTATGTTTTCTTTACATCATAAGGTGATTTCCACTGTGCTGTGCTTGCTGTTTGATACCATGTTTTAAGGTACTGTTCGCAATCGCGATGTTTTCCCCAAAACTCACGTAACGTTCTTTTGGCAATAATTCGTTTCATCTTTCAACGCAGCAAAAATAATAAAAGTTCGCAATTTGGGAACTTCCATTATAAAGAATAGGGTGGGTTTGTTTTGCGAGAATTTAACCTACCTTTATCTCAAACACACCACCATGTTGAGCCACACGAAATCCCGCGCAGCGGGAAAGAAACACCTACTCTCACTCGCCTTTACTTTTAGCTTTCCTGCCCGACTGCGTTTGACGCTAACATTGGCAGGCGGGTTACTTTTCACTTTTAGCGCGCGCAGCCAGTGGGTGAGTATACCGGATAGTAATTTTGGGAAGTGGTTGAATACAAATGGTTACTCTACTTGCTTACACGGAAATAGTCAAACAGGGTGGCAGATGGATACGAGTTGCCCGGCAGTGGTGAATGAGGATACCATTCAGTGCGGTTATTTCTTGAATATCAAAGATCTTACTGGTATAAGCTATTTTCATGGACTTCGATATTTAAGTTGTAGAAGCAATCTGCTGAGTAGCTTCCCACCCTTACCCATGGGAATAACCGATTTGCTTTGCATGGACAATCAGTTGACCAGCTTACCGATATTGCCCGATAGCCTAAAAAATATGAGTTGCTATAATAACCAACTCACCAGTTTGCCGGATTTGCCTGCCGGGTTAATTAGACTATCTTGCTATGACAATCAACTCACCAGTTTACCTGCTTTACCAGCCGGATTAGATAAGTTGTTTTGCTACAACAATCAAATAGGCAGTTTGCCGGCTCTGCCATCTTTCATGAGTTACTGTTATCTTTACAACAACCCTTTAAATTGCCTTCCTCCACTGGGTCTGATTGGTTATCTAGATATCACCAACACTAATATTACTTGCCTACCCAATCGGGGGAACGTAATCTATTTCACTCCGCAAGTCTATCTGCCATTGTGCGATGTGTTTAATGCTAGCGGTTGTTTCCCCAATTTAGCTATTAGCGGTAAAGTTTATGTTGATAACAATCATAATTGCCTAAAAGACACAAATGAGGTAGAGGCAAAGAATGTTTCAATGCAACTTTTACTTAATAGCACCCTTCAACTACAAACTAATACTAATCAATTTGGTCTTTACTCTTTTGACGCTAATGCCTTGGGAACTTACGAGATAAAAATTGACAGTACCAGGTTGCCTTTTCATATTATGTGTCCAGTAAGCGGCTTTCACACTTCCGTTCTTAGCGTTAGTGATTCGTTGGATTATGATCTTAATTTCGGAATTGAATGCAAGCCGGACATTGATTTAGCAGCCTGGAGTATTGAAGGAAGGTTCAGGCCTGCCAATATCAGCAAAGTAGTTATTCATGTGGGAAGTTTGAGCAGCTTTTACGGAGTAAACTGTGCTGATGGTGTTACTGGTGGTGTCACTGGTAGTATTACTGTTGTAATAAATGGTCCTGCCCATTATGTAGCACCAGCCCCTGGTGCGCTTACTCCCAATAATATAAACGGCAATATGCTTACTTATAACATTCCGGATTTCGGCACAGTTGATTTCAATAACAGTTTTGGTATAATGGTACAAACAGATACAATTGCACACATTGGCAATACTATTTGCTTTACCGTTACCATTACTACTACCAACACTGATGCTGCTCCCGCTAATAATACGCTTACTCATTGCTTTCCTGTTGTTGCTTCAGTTGACCCTAACAATAAAGAAGTTTATCCTATTAGCGATGTAGATGTAAGCGGAGATAGGTGGCTTACCTACACCATCAACTTTCAAAACACCGGCACCGATACGGCTATTCATGTTTACATAACCGATACGCTGGATAGTGATTTGGATGTTTCGAGTTTTCAGTTGCTTGCTTACAGCCACCAACCTATGGTGCAGATAAAAGAAAATGCCGTGCGGTTTAACTTCCCTAACATAATGCTGGTAGATAGCCATGCCAACGAGCCGCTGAGCCACGGCTATGTGCAATACAAAATCAAGATAAAAGACAATAAGCCCGTGGGCACTGTCATTAACAACACTGCCTTTATCTATTTTGATTTTAATGCGCCAGTGGTAACAAATACTACTACTAATACTATTGCAACAATTACGGCTGTTTCTCCCCTCTCCCTCGGAGAGGGGTTGGGGGTGAGGTTGTTTCCCAATCCTTCGCAAAGTGGCTGGCAGTTAACAGTAGATGATAGCTACATAGGCGGCACAGCACAAATCTTCGATATCAACGGGCAGCTCGTGTTTCAGTCTCTTATCCTTAATTCGCTATCCTCCATCACTCCCGATATTGCTAAAGGAGTATATCTGCTAAGATTAAATTCGGGAAAAAGTAGTGTAGTGAAGAAATTAATCCGTTTGTAAGAGCTGAGTTAGTTACATATCCTTATTTACACGAAATAGAGGATATTAAATTCTCGTAGTTGAAAGATGGCTTGGCGATGGGCGTGAAAATTTTCAATTCATACGCTTGATTCTTTTCGGCACAAAAAAAGAAACCATAGGCGCAGGAGTAGGTATTGTCTTTAGGGTTGCAGTTACCGTATATCAAATTACCGGTAGCAAGTAGTTTATAAAAAAGCCGGATAGAAAGGGTGTCTTCATTTGGTTTAGGAACCAATTCTTCGGGGCAGCCAATAGCTGTTGTAAGCACGCCCGGATATGGAGATGGCTGGTCTTTAAACATTGAACCAAGATAAAACTTTTTATCACCCATCATCTTTTTGGCTTTCTCTATTGTCATATTATTATACTGCTTAAGTTGCACTACGTCTTCACCGGCTGCGTATTCGGCAAAATCATATTTTTCAGAATGTTGAGTGCTTTGAACTTTAAGGGGTAAGCTGTAATTGATTTTAAACGGCAATTCATCTTTAATTTCCGATGCTAAAGTAAAGTTCAAAAAAAGAAGAGCGATGAGTATAGGACTTACAGTATTTTTCATTTATATTATTTATACCCGGGGACTATTTTTTTTGCAACATCCGAACTTATTCTTTTCGCGCGGTAAAAAGTAAAAGGCAGGTTATTCTTCAAATCTCTTTCGGGGGATATATACCTCCAAACAATCTTCTTTGCAGGAGTTATTTCAAGAATAAGGCTTCCTCCCTTCCCATTGGAAGTACACACCAATGTATTTCCATTTGGCAAACGCTGTGCATTTCCCAGCATGTTGGCTATTAGCGACTCTTTAGGAGTGGCGGTATATTCCCATACTTTTTTATTGGTGAGTGGGTCGTATTCTGTAACACTCACCCAATTTCTGGCTTCTGGTTCGCGGGCAGGATTTTTCGGTGAAATCTTTTGTGTTAGGTAGGCAATTACAGAATCACCTTCCCTGTTTCCCCACAGCCCTTTGCTTGGGGTGCTGTTTTGGTACACAAGAATTGTCCCTTTCGGTGTTAGTAAAGGAGTATGAAGTGTGGTTCTTTCGGGAAGGTAGCCTGCCCATTCAATTTTTCCCGAAGCAGTATCTAATATTCCATAGCAGGAGTATGGATTAAAACTCAGGAGTAAATTGCCCTTTTTGAAGGCAGGTATTTTTTTTGAAACCTCATTTTCTGGAAGCACCTGTATGGAATTGCAATGCGTAAATTCAAAAATTGGATTTTCTAAATTAGCGGGCTTGAGATAAAAGAAGAACTGTTCCGGGTCCTGAGCGATATACTCCCTGGCACCTTTTTGCGGCTGGTATGGCTCGGGCAGAGTACTAAGATAAGCTGACTTTGAAATCATAGACACCACTTCTTCTATGTGATCGAAAACGTGCCATTCGTAAATGGTCTTACCTTCAGGAGATAATATTTTTAATACATCGAAGTTGACAAGCAATCCCATAAACTCGTGTGTATCGGTCGAGAAAAGATATACGGCACCATTTTCATCAGTGGTAATTTCATGATGAGGGATAACCGCAGCTTTCCAAAATATGTCCAGGTCCTTATCAAGCTTTACAACATTTCCTTCCATGTTAGCATGGATAGTCCCGTCTGAAGAAACTTCTGTGAGACCAAACGGGAATCTGGCAAGCACTTTTCCGTTCATGTCAACAAGGATACTATAGGTGTGCTGGTCTAGCAACGTCACACCATTATCCGCTTTGGTGCTATCGTAATAACTTACAGCCAAAAGATCACTAGCGGAACTACCCTGAAGCCAAACAGAATCCTTAGCAACCCGTTTCTTATGCTTGTTTTGCGAGTAAGCAACAGTGGTGAGAAAGGTTGCAATGAGTAGAGGTAAGAGTCGTTTCAGTTTTATCTCCTGCATTTTTTGCCAAATCTAAACTTAAAAATTCTCAGAAGCGGAATGCTTAAATTTCTCATTCAAAAACTTCAGGAACCGCTTTCCCCTCAACATAATCAGGTATCTGCATTCCCATGAGTTTAAGAATAGTGGGCAGTTGATCAATATGACGAATGTTTTTGCTAAGAGTAACTCCTTCTTTTACTCCTTTCCCCATAATTACAAAAGGAGTCCACATAGATTTTACCGTATCTCCAAGAATAGCTTGTTTGTAACCGGTGATAAGGGGGGTGGTGAAAAGTTCCATTTTTTCAGTGAATTCTTCGTAAAAGCCGAAGCCGGGTTTATTTGAAATAATAAGATCGCCTACCCTATCCTTTGGAAGATCTAAAAACTGCTCGGCATCTTCCCATTTGGTTACCGAAGAAATAGGAAATTCTCCTTTCTCTGTTTTCAGATCGGTGAGGAGTTTGGCAATGCTATCTCTCAGTTTTTCATATTCAACTCCCGAGGCACGTTTCCAATTTCCATCTAAGCCATCTGGATTGATATACACTCCGTCCATTTTCAAATAGATAGCTTTAGAACGAGCATAATCAATAATGGGCTCACCCGTAATACTATCGAGATTAAATTTAAGATAACCGTTTTTGGCAAACAGATTATTAACCATAATCGAAGTGTTCAGCGGACAAGCACCATGATCTGAACTAAATACAATAAGCGTGTTGGAGTCGGCAGTAGCAAGAATTTGTCCAATCATGCTATCCAGTTCCAAATACATACCTTTTACTTCGCTCCAAAGTTTATCATGTTGTTTGTTGTCAACTGTTTTATATCGCTCACTTGCGGGGTCCACATAACCCAACCACCAACGGCTGGTTAGCATTTGGTTGGGCGTGTAAATGTCATGAATTACCACATCGGGATGGTAGTTGTGCATGACATAGCCAATGGCTTTTTTATGCCAGTCAAATGACATTTTCATTTCATCTTGAAAGACAGCTTTGTCTTCGTTGTAGAAAATAAGCTGAGGGGGATAATTGTCAGGGTAATCTACCATGGGTCCAACGCCTTCTGTTAACTCTTTGGCAGCTTCTTCTGGTAGTGTAAGAGAGGAGTTGAGGTTGTTATAAAGTATGCGTATGCGGAAGTAACCGTTATCATCAAGTTTAATAATGCGCGGAATTAAGTTTGACTCCATAGGATGATTGTCAAAAGAAACAATGCAAGGAGTCCATTTCCCCCATTCGCCCTTTTTCAGGTCAGCTATGATTTGCTTTTTATCTAACGAAAAAAGAATGTGATTATAATTTACTTTTTTGTCGTTAGTATTATCGTATACATATCCGTAAAGAGTAAGACCATAAGCTGCCAGCGAAATTTCAGCTGGTGGGCTAAATGATTTTACAGAAACATTCCAATCCTTAGGTTCAGTAGTGCCTATAAACTGAGCTAACTTGGGTCCGTTGAAGAAAAGGCGCACTCCTCTTCCCTGTTCAAACTGTCTTTTATTGTCAGTTTGTTTTTCAAACAGCAGGGAATATGTTTCCGCCCCCCAGCCTCCCCAACGTCCACGCACTACCATTCCTTTAGTTATTTCCGGAGGAGTTGAACCGGGCACTGAAAGCACCGCTGTCTTTTTCCCCGCCTTTTCCATTATAGACCAAATAGCCGGAACTTTACGGGCGCTGGAGCGAAAACCACCAACCGACACTTTTGAAAGAGGAAATCCTTCGGTGTGCATAGGTCCGTCTGCCACTCCGTTCACTTTAGGTGTCGAACCGGTGAGAAGGGCTGCAAAGTTTACAGGTGTGTGAGTAGGAAATACCGGAGTAGAATAACCATGGACTCCGTGATCCAGCATGTATTTAATGTTTGGAAGGTACCCTTGATTTGCCCAATCGTATATTTTGAATAAATCGGGCTCGGCACGCACTCCATCGGGTATAAACCAATATAGTTTAGTGGGTTGCTGGCTAAAAACAGTGCTGGCACTTGTCAGCAATAAAAGTATATAGAAGGTAT
>JBKJJB010000069.1:0-4410 GCA_046598235.1 Chitinophagales bacterium | reverse complement strand
CTTCCAAATTTAATGCACTAAAGAAGGTTTTATCGCCATAAAGAAATTCGCGATATACTTCATCTACAAAAAGGAATAAATCATGCTTCAAACAAATTTCGCGAAGCACCAACAATTCTTCCTTGCTGTATAAATAACCCGTAGGATTATTGGGATTGCAGATGAGTATGGCTTTAGTTTTTGCAGTAATTGCTTTTTCGAAATCTTCAATAGGTGGAAGCGAAAATCCATTTTCGATAGACGTTGAAATGGGTTTCACCTTTATACTTCCGGCAGCAGCAAAACCAATATAATTGGCGTACATCGGTTCGGGGATAATAATTTCATCTTCCTCATTTAAGCAACTTAACATACCAAATGAAAGTGCTTCGCTAGCTCCTTCGGTAATCATAAAATCGGAGGCATCAACTTTTATTCCTATGCGGTTATAGTATTGAGCAAACTTTTTTCGGAACGATTCAATACCATTGCTCGGACAATACTCCAATACTTTTATATCTAAGTTCTTGAGTTTATTCCAAAACTGCGGAGGTGTTTCTAAATCGGGCTGACCGATATTAAGGTGATAGACTTTAGTTCCTTTCTTTTTTGCTGCATCGGCATACGGAGCTAATTTCCGGATGGGCGACATGGGCATTTCAAATCCTTTGCGCGAAATTTTTGGCATGTGTTATTCAATTGACAGTTGACAATAAGTAATTGACAAAAATGCGGTGCGAATAAAAATAAAAACTCCATCAAGCATTTGATGGAGTTTCGTTACTTTATCAAGTAAAAATTAATGAGGACTTAACATGCTTGGTCCTTCTACAGGAACCGATTTTTCAGGTTCTGCTTTTACCACATCGCCTTTAATATCAATAACCCTATTTGCTTCATCGGCATTAGAAGTGATAGTAACTGTTTTAGAAAAATTGCCTGGTCTGCCTTGAGTATTATACGTAACTGTAATGGTTCCGTCTTTACCCGGAAGAATTGGTTCTTTGGGCCAACTGGGTGTAGTGCATCCGCAACTTGCACGGACATTACTCAAAATTAGGGGTTCCTTACCGGTGTTAGTGAATTTGAATTCGTGAGTAACCGGTGGACCTTCCGGAATATCTCCAAAGTTATAGGTATCTTCTTTAAACGCAATTTTAGCGGCATTAGGATTAACAGCAGCAGGAGCAGGTGCTGCTTCGGCTTCATGGCTGTGGTCATGTCCTTCGTGGCTGTGATCATGTCCATCGTGGTTATGACCTTCGTGACCGGTTTGCTGCGCCTGAACATAACAAGCAGTGAGCAAAACGATAAAAACGGATGTAAAGATTTTCTTCATGTCTTTTAATATTTTGATACGAAGATAAACTTCTCGGATGGTTTGGCAAGGATTGCTCTCAACAGAAATATGCGGCTTAACAAGATTTAATTACTTGTGGCAGGAGTTGGAATAATGGAATAATGGAAGGATGAATAGAACAGCCGCAACCAATTTCCATTTATCCATCTTTCCATAGTTCCTAAATAAGTTCGAACGAAAAACGTGAACTGCTTGTAAAATCACTTAACAAGCTGGCGCTTAAATATCACCCAGCATAGGTCGCAGAATAATCTCTTCCACTACCGTAGTATCAGATAGATTGTAAATATCCCAAATTGTTTTCGCTATGTCTTCGGCTTTCATAAATCTTGATTCAGGTAAACCTGCACCAGCCCAGGAGTCGGTATAAACCGCTCCCGGGATAAGCGCGGTGACTTTAATATTCGAACTCTTAAGTTCTTCACGCAATGCTTTTGACAAACCGAGCAGGGCAAATTTTGAAATACTATAGGAACCGCCATTGGGATAAGACTGAATACCGGCAATGGAACACATATTGAAAATATGACCATTTTTCTTCTCCATCATTTTAGGCAACAGCATTCTGCTGAGGTGATAGGCACTGTAAAGATTCGTTTCGATGAGCTTCTCTAAAGTTCCGTCTTGTTCGTTGATAACCTGACCGGGTAAAAAGATTCCTGCGTTGTTTACGATAATATCTACTGCACCAAACTCGCTGTTTACTTTTTCGGCAAAAGCTTTTAGTTCATCTTTCTTGCTTACATCACATTGCTGAATAATGATTTCGGAATTCGGAATTCGGATTTCGGATTGTAACTGTTCTAAGTCTTTTTTGCTTCTGGCACACAGAGCCAAATCAAAACCTTCGGCAGCAAATTTTTCGGCAATGGCTTTGCCGATTCCTTTGGTGGCACCGGTGATAACTATTTTTCTATTCATAATTCTCAATTGAAATTTATAGCACCTCCCGGGCTACATCAACCGTATGTGAGCAAACTTAATAAATTCGCACTTCAACACTTTAACACCTTAACACAATTCATATCTTAGCACCCTCACTATGATACAGTTTTTCGAGCAGCTTGGCGGCTACCTCACTTTAATTTCCCGCGCCTTTTCAAAGCCCGAAAAAGCGCAGATGTACTGGAAAGAAACTTTCCGGCAGGCGGTGGATATTGGAGTTGGGTCGCTGCCGATTATCGCTATCGTTTCTACTTTTATTGGAGCAGTAAGTGCGGTGCAGTTTGCTTATCAGTTTCGCACTATCAATTTAGTGCCTATGTGGTGGATAGGTAATATTGTGCGCAAAGGGATGATACTTGAGTTGGCTCCTACTATATCTGCTCTGCTTCTTGCCGGTAAAGTAGGTTCTAACATCGCATCGGAATTAGGCACCATGCGCATTTCGGAACAGATAGATGCCTACGAGATTATGGGGGTGAACACTCCGGCTTATCTGATAGGACCAAAAATATTGGCTTCTGTTATTGTAGTTCCTATGTTAGTGGTTATTGCTGTTTTTTTGGGTATTATAGGAGGCTGGGGTGCGGGGATGATGGGCGGTTTTTATTCTACCACCGAATATTTTAGAGGAGTAACCGATAATTTTGATGGCTATGATGTAGTTATCATGCTTGTAAAAGCAGTGTTATTTGGATTTGTGATGACTACCGTTTCGTGCTATAAAGGATTTACGGTGCAGGGAGGTGCGGTAGAAATTGGCAAGTCATCTACGCAGGCGGTGGTGCTTAGTTCTATTATCATGATTATTGTAAACTTCTTTGTTGCCTTCTTCCTTTTATAAAAATGATTACACAGATAACAGCCGGTGATTACACCGATTAAGAACCCGATATTTTAATTGTGATAGAAATAAAAGACATAAGAAAAAGTTTTAACGACATTCCTGTACTCAAGGGTGTTTCTGCTGTTTTTGAAGACGGCAAGTGCAATCTTATTATCGGCAAATCGGGGTCTGGAAAAACAGTGACCGTGAAATGCATGGTGGGTTTGCTGGAGCCGGACTCGGGCAGCATTGACTTTGATGGAAGAAACATAACCGAAATGCACTTTACCGACCGCAAGGCGATTCGCAGGGAGATAGGAATGCTTTTTCAGGGCGGTGCTTTGTTTGATTCTTTAACGGTGGAAGAGAACGTAAGTTTTCCGCTGGATATGTTTACCACTATGACCAAAGCCGAAAAGCGCGACCGGGTAAACTTCTGCTTAGGTCGTGTTAATCTTCCTAATACAAATCTTAAATACCCGGGCGAACTTTCGGGCGGAATGAAAAAGCGAGTGGGTATTGCGCGCGCTATTGTGATGAATCCGAAATATCTTTTTTGCGATGAACCTAACAGCGGACTGGACCCTAAAACCGCTATTGTGATTGACCACTTGATTAAAGAGATAACCGAAGAATATAATATTACTACCGTTATCAATACGCATGACATGAATTCTGTAATGGGTATTGGCGACCACGTTATTTTTATTCACGAAGGCAATAAATACTGGGAAGGCAGCAACAAAGAAATTATGCAGATAACCGAAGGAGAGCTATATGATTTTATATTCGCCTCCGATTTTTTGAAAGACCTACGGGCACATGCCAAATACTAAAAGGAATGATGGAATAGTGGAATGTTGGAATAACAGAATTACTTCTTTCCACTATTCCATTCTTCCAACCTTCCAATTTCAACTATAAACTATAAACAAAACCTAATCCCCAATTCAATGAGCGTACTAGTCAACAAAAACAGCAAAATCGTAGTGCAGGGTTTCACTGGCAAGGAAGGAACTTTCCATGCTACCCAAATGATTGAGTACAAAACCAATGTGGTGGCAGGTGTTACTCCCGGCAAAGGCGGTGAGAAACATTTGGACAAACCCGTGTTTAACACCGTGAGCGAGGCGCGCAAAGCAACGGGCTGCAACGTAAGTATCATTTTTGTTCCGCCAGCTTTTGCAGCAGATGCTATTATGGAAGCGGCTGATGCAGGTATAGAACTGGTAGTGTGTATTACCGAAGGTATTCCTGTGCAGGATATGGTGAAAGTAAAGTCTTATCTCGAAGGAAAGAAAAC
>JBKJJB010000395.1:0-4837 GCA_046598235.1 Chitinophagales bacterium | reverse complement strand
AATACGTGTGTGCAGCGCTGCGGGAATATTAGATACGATTATTGATGTTGGTTTTGGTTTTGGTAAAACTATAGAGCACAACTACACGCTGTTGCGAAACCTTAAATACTTTGCTCAACTAAATGTGCCTATGATTGCGGGTGCATCGAGAAAAGGCATGATATATAAAGTGCTTGGTGTAGAACCCGAAAATGCTTTGAACGGAACAACCGTTGTAAATACAATAGCACTAATGAATGGTGCTAACATCTTGCGGGTACATGATGTAAAGGAGGCGAAAGAGGCGGTGAGTTTGTTTGCTAACCTAAAACCAAAAGGCATTTAAAATTGATAGAAGTAACTAAAACAGATTCTTCATCTTGTGTTCTGCTTCGGTAAGTTTGCCTTGCAGCAATCTTTCTTTTAAAAGCTCCTGGCGCTTTTCAATCATTTCGTATGCCTCTATTTCGGGGAGTGAAAGCTGCATATCGAGCAAAGGGTTGTCTTCTAACTGCATTTCTTTTTTAAGTTCAGTAGCATCTAAAAGTTGCTGCTCCCAAACTTTAAGTAGTTCGGCAGCACCCAACTGTTTATTCTTTTCAGCCACTGCTAACTGTTGCTGTACCAGCAACAATTTCTTTTCGAGTTTATTAAAAGGGAAGTAACCAAGAAAGGCAACGTTTTCTACTTCTTTATCAAGAGCGTTGGATATTTGCTGTATGTAGTCCATCGTAAATGGTTTAATGTTTAATTGAATCTTGTAATAAAAGTATAAAACATTTAACCCACTGCGATTGAAACTAATTTCAAGTTTTCAACCTTACATACATTCGTTGACTGTGAAGCAGGACAAAGAAAACGTTATGCTGAGTGAAGCCGAAGCATGATTTCGGCTTCGCTCAATCTGACATTACAAAACAACTATTGCACTACAACTTTATAAGCATTCCGGTTTTTACCCGAAGTGATAATCAAGCTATACACACCCTTGGCTGCATTTGATAAAGAAATAGGTTTGGTTAAGCTGCCGTTTACCACTATCCCTCTTTCTTCAAATATTTTCTGCCCCACATAGTTAGTTATCTCAATATCTATCTTTCTGACAGTGTTCGATTTAAGTGAAAGCTGAAACTCTCCCTGACTTGGGTTAGGGAAAATAGTTACCGCGCTTATACCTTCTATTTGTATAGAAGCAGTAGCAAGTTCTACCGTTACATTGGCCGTTGCAGATGCGCTGCATCCGTTACCATCGGTATAGCTATAAGTAACCGTGTAAGGTCCGCCAACTCCCGCAGCCGATGGGTCAAAAGTATTTCCGCTTACTCCTGTGCCCGTAAAAGTTCCTCCTGCTGGTGTGCCGTTAAGAGTAATTGGTGCATCGTTGGTAAAGTACTGAGTACCTAAACCGCTCATTGAAACAACAGGATTAGGATTTACTACAACCGATAAAGGACTTGAAACTGCGGTGCAGTTTCCTGTAGTAACAGTTACTGTGAATGTGCCGCTGGCATTTACTGTTATGTTAGCAGTGGTAGCATTGTTGCTCCATAAATAAGACGTTCCGGCAGAAGCAGTTAAATCAACCGAACCTCCATCGCAGAAAGTAGTAGCAGCCGATGGAGTTATTCCTGCAACAGCATTGTTACTTACTGTAACAGTAATTGGTGTTGATTCGGCAGAGCAAGAGTTGTTATCAGTAACAGTAACAGTAAAAGTTCCATCGGCAGAAACGGTAATACTCTCGGTGGTTGCGTTATTGCTCCATGCATAATTTAAGCCGGCAGGTGCGGTAAGAGTAACATTATCTCCGGTGCAAATAGATGTTGGCTTATCGGTAGTAATAGTTGCATCAGGTATGGCGAACTCTGTAACGGTTATAGAAGCCGAGTTAGCGCAATTACCTGCACCTCCTGTAACTGTTACCGAATAAGTTCCGCTTTGTGTAGCAATTAAAGATTGCGAGGTTGAATTATCGCTCCACAAGTAAGAGGTGTTTGCATCAGCAGTAAGAGTAACACTTCCTCCATCACAAAAATCGGTTGCACCACTTGGTGTAATAGCCGCAGATGGTAAAGCGTTAACCGCAGCCGTAACAGGCACTCTTATGCTTGCACAAATCTTCGGCTGTTCTTCTACCTGCCAATTGTAATAAGCATACCAGCGCACAGGGTCAGGAACTGTATTTCCGGTTATAGTTATAAGATTAGCAATTGAATAAGGATAACTTGCTCCTGCGCTGTTTCTGTAAAAATCGGCAGTGGAACCTGCCCAACCTAAACGATAACCAGTACCCACTGAAATATCAAAATTAAGAGTAATGGTTTGTTGCCCTTGCGCAATATTTAAAGTAACTGATTGAAGAAGCGTTCCACCGGAATTGCGAAGTTCAATGGTTCTGTTTTTGGTTGAGTTAGCATATACTGTTACTGTTTTAAGCGTAAGCGGTCGCAATACATCAAACACTTGTGCGTAGCTTCCCGAATTAAAATATCCGCCTGCACTACCCGTAAAAACATTTGATGTCAAACCTACCTCTCCGGAAATACCAAATACGGTATCGCGCGATTCAACATAGTAAGTAGTAGTTGTATCAAGCACCGGTGTGGTGTATGAAGTGCCGGTAGATACAAGATTGCCACCTGTAACAGCATCGTACCAATAAGTGCTTCCGGTACCGGTTGCCTGAAGAGTAAGGGCAGTAAGATTATTCTCACAAGTGCTTGCTTCAACTACATTCGAAACATGCGAAGTGATAGGAGCAACTGTAATAGTTTGCGAGGTAAACGCTGCACATGATCCTTGAATAGTTAATGAATAATTACCAGGTTGAGTTACGGTAATATTTTGTGTGGTGGCTCCGTTGCTCCACAAATAACCACCTGCTGCAAATGTTCCGTTAAGTGTTACACTCAGTCCTTCGCAGAAAGTAGTAGAACCAGCCGCTGTAATGGTTGGTGTTTCATCGGGTTGGCTTACAATAGTTGCCATACGCGAAATACTGCTACATCCGCTGTTTGCATCGGTAACTTTCACTGTAAAATCTCCTGTAACCGAAGTAGTAATTGCCTGCGTAGTTGCACCATTGCTCCACAAATAAGTATAACCCGGTGTTGCTGTTAAAGTAACCGACTGACCTGTACATAAAGCCGAAGGTCCGTTGTATGCAATTATATTATCAGGTGAAGAACACTGTCCTTCAATAACTTTTATAAACTGGTCAGCAGGACGGGTGTATAAGCGAGTAACCTGTCCGCTTGGCCAACGAACTATTGCTGAGTCAACCATAGTTGCTGTTCCTAAACCAAAATGGCACATGAAAGTATTAGTAGTGCCATAACTCTCACCTGCTCTTACTTCGCGTACTTGTTTTCCCCACGCTCCGTACACTTCTACTTTTGCACCTAAAGCATCGCGGTTACTTACGGTTCCCTGCAAATCGAAAGTGATAAAGTGATTGCCATTGTTGGTAGAGTTCATCCACAACACATCATTTATACTACTGCTCGGATTATTATATACACCGCCATAACTTGTATAAAGGTCAATCTTTCCATCATGGTTTAAATCGCCTGTTGCAAACGACAACATATCATTGGTGTTGAATAAATTATCAATACGGGTAAATGTGTTGTTGTGATTGTTATGGAATATTCTTGCATCATCGCCCGAAATAATAATGTCAACGTAGCCATCATTATCAAGATCCTCCATTTTTGATTGATAAGGGGTAACATCTAATACAAAGCCGCTTCCGGCAGTAATGTCGGTAAAATATCCGTTTCCGTCATTTAGCAAAAGTTTGCTTACCACATCAGTTTCTGTAAGCACACAGTCGAAGTCTCCATCATTATCAATGTCATCAAAACTCGCTGTCCATGTCATGGCGTAATTTCTTAACCCTCTACCACCCGGAGCTAATGTTGCATCTAAAACATAATTGCCGTTTCCATCATTCATAAAAAGCTGGTCTAACCTGCGTCCATCGGTAGCACCCGTTCCTTGGCGACAATGAGCAACGTATAAATCTACATTGCCATCGTTGTTTACATCTGTCCAAATGCTTCCATAGTTGCCGCTGCCATCTGTACCCGGATTCCCGGCATTAAAAAAATTAGTCATTGCCGGAAAAGTACCGGAACCACTGTTGGAATACATTACGCTTGTCTCTACATCATTGCAAACAAACAGATCAATAGTTCCGTTGTTGTCAATATCAGCAAAGTTCATGTTCTGGGGAAAAAAGTTGGTGGGTTTTGGAAGGTTACCACTTAAAGTAAAACTACTTAATGAAGCATTTGCCTTTATAACTCTTACTTGACTGCCGGAGCCGATAGCAATATCTTTTACACCATTATTATCTACATCGCCAACTACCATCGCCCATGCTTCGCCTAAACCGCTGGCACCTGCGCTGATGTTATTAAAAGTATTGCCCGTACGTTGAATGGTGTAATAAGCATCGGTGCCTTCGCCTAATCGGGCAATGTCATCCATACCATCACCATCCATATCTACCACACTTACCGCATTGCCACTATGAAAAGTAGCACTGGCAAATTTCGAATTGGCATTAGTAAAGGTGAAGGGATTTTGTGCTGAAAGAAAAAAGCCTGTTGTAATTAAACAGAAAAAGAAAAACAGAGTAGAGATGTTTTTCATGCGCATACAGTGTGTTTGTTTTTAAAGAAAAAGCCATCAAATGTAGCTTTTTCTTCAAAAACAAATTCTGTTTTTTCAACCATTTTCATAAGGACAAACGGTTTGGCTTAAAACTCAACGCTTGAGCACACTGCCGAAAACAGTTTCTAATATTTTGCTGCCTTGCCCAACAGGGTCTTTGCGAATTTTTGCTTCCTCC
>JBKJJB010000392.1:0-2827 GCA_046598235.1 Chitinophagales bacterium | reverse complement strand
TTTGAACAATGAACTTGGGAAGCCATACATTGAGTTAAGCGGAGAAACATTAAAAGTGTTTGAACAAAAGGGTGGAGGCACAATTCATGTTTCGCTTTCGCACATTAAAGAAACAGCAGTTGCCTTTGTAATAATAGCGCGCGATTAAATCCATTTTTGCTTCGCAATGATTACGCAGAGAAAGGCAAGGGATAAAAACAATTTGATAATGCACTTGGGTTTATCTTTAAATCGTTGGCTGTTATCTGTGTAATCATCGCGAAGCGTATAATATTTTTAAAAGTAAAATCACTTTTGCAAAATGAAATTAGAAGTAAATCAAATCTTATCAAAAACAAAAACTGAAAGATGCTTTAGTTTATCTACAAGCTAACTCTCCTTACTACAAACGACTCTTTGCTGAGCACAAAATTGAAATTGAGAAGATAAACTCTCTTGAAGATTTAGTGCAAATTCCAACAACAACCAAAGAAGATTTCAGTAAACACAACTTCGATTTTCTCTGTGTTCCGAAAAATAAAATCATTGATTACACCACTACATCCGGCACTACAGGCTCACCGGTAACTATTGTTTTAACTGAAAATGATTTGCAACGTTTGGCTTATAACGAAGAGCAATCTTTTATCTGCGCCAATGGTAACCCATCGGATGTATATCAATTGATGCTTACACTTGATCGTCAGTTTATGGCAGGCATGGCGTATTACTTAGGCATAAGAAAGTTGGGAGCAGGTGCGGTGCGAGTTGGTCCTATTTCTCCGCAAATGCAATGGGAAAATATTCATCGGTTCAAACCAAATGCAATTATTGCTGTTCCATCTTTCATTTTAAAACTGATTGATTATACGGAAGCAAATGGAATAGACGTAAACCAGTCGGGTATTGAACGCGCTATTTGCATTGGCGAGCCAGTTCGCAATGCTGACCTTTCTCCAAATACTTTGGCAAAAAGAATTCAAGCGAAATGGAATATTCAATTGCATTCTACTTATGCGAGTACCGAAATGCAAACTGCCTTTACCGAATGTGAACATGGCAAAGGCGGTCATCACAATCCTGAATTATTAGTTGTAGAAATTTTAGATGAGGAAGGAAAGCAGTTGAAGTCTGGTGAATTTGGAGAAGTTACGATTACCAGTTTAGGAATAGAAGGAATGCCCTTGCTTCGTTACCGCACTGGTGATATTTGTTGTTATTATGATGAGCCTTGCGCTTGTGGAAGAAATACGATTCGTCTCTCACCAGTGGTTGGCAGAAAGAACCAAATGATAAAATATAAAGGCACAACTATTTTCCCTCCTTCTATTTACGATGCTTTGAGTGCTGTGCCGGAAGTGAAAGATTATATAGTTGAAGTAGCTAAGAATGATTTAGGCACCGATGAAATTCATATTCATATTGCACTATCGGGAAGTTTAGATGCCGCAGAGAAAAAAATTAAAATATCGCTTCAATCTAAACTTCGTGTTACTCCAAATTTGAATTTTGTTTCTGCGCAGCATTTGCAAAGCATGCGCCCGGCAGATAGTAGAAAGCCGTTGATGATTATTTTCAAATAAAATTGTGAAGCATATTCGTACTAAACTTGTAACAATTATCGCAACAGAGTAACCGATCCTTTATACTCACGAACTACTCCATCGAGAAAAGCTGCTTTTACCTGATAAACGTAAACTCCCAGTGGTTGCGCCACTGCTTTATATGTTCCATCCCAACCATCAAGAAAATTTTGAGAAGAGTAAACCATTTCGCCCCAACGATTAAAAACCTCAAAATCAATATTCCGGATATTGCTGCCCATAACTCTGAATAAATCATTGCTGCCGTCACCGTTGGGAGAAAAGGCGGTGGGTATATATAAATTATGTTTTAGTTCTGTGCATTCCTGATAGGTAATATTTACCGCGCCCGAAACAGTACAAGTATTCGCATCTACCACAGTAACCGAATACGTTCCTGAATTTTGCGGTGACACTGTTTGTGTAGTTTCTCCGCCACTCCAAACATAACTAGCATATCCGCTACCAGCATTAATCACTACTAACGAATCTGCACAGGCAGTAATACTGCCACCTAAATTCAAAGGAGTTGTTGCAATTTCAGTAACAATAGCCGAAGCGGTTCCTGTGCAACCGGCATCGGTTGCAGTAACGGAATAGTTGCCTTGCGTAACAGTAACATTATCTATAGTAATGCCATTGTTCCAGATGTAGCTTACTCCTCCGCTTGCTGTTAATGTTGAATTACTACCCGGACAGTAACTCCCCGCACCGGAAATATTTACTGATAAACTTGATACTTCCGTTACAGTAGCACTTTCAGTAGTTGTACAACCATCTATGTTAGTTACTACCACTGTATAGCTGCCCTGTGTAACTGTAACAACTGCACTGCTGCCTATGTTGTTACCACCTGCATCCGTCCAGGCGTAGCCTGTTCCTCCGTTTGCGTTTGCAGTAATTGTGGTAGTACCACCTGTGCAGTAGGTTAACGAACCACTGATAGAAACAAGCGGTGCAGCTAATTGCGCACTATTAGTAAAAGAGCTACTTGGCGCAGAAGTACAACTTCCATCACTCGCCTCTACCGTATAACTTGCTCCCGTTACCGCACTGTTTATTATTCCCCCCGCACTGGCGGAAGGACCTACAGGAGTAAAGATGTAAGTTAAAGCAGCATTATAATTACTGATAATACTACTACCATTTGCCGAACAGGTTGGCAGAGTAGTTGAAATAGTAGGCACTGCCGGTGCTACAGTTTGTGCTGCATTACTAAAAGAAGTACTTGGTGCAGAAGTGCAAGTTCCGTCACCTGCTTCTAC
>JBKJJB010000351.1:0-11579 GCA_046598235.1 Chitinophagales bacterium | reverse complement strand
ATTTTCTTTTAGTGAAGATGGTGGACATAGTTGGGTTCGCGCACAATCTGCCAGCGGTTGGGTGCATAGCGATATGCACGCGCTTTGGATAAATCCGAAGAATACTTCGCAGATGTATGTGGGAACTGATGGCGGTGTTTATATGAGTGTTGACCGAGGTAACAATTGGATGTTTCTTCCAAATCTTCCTGTATCACAATTCTATCATATTCAAGTTGATGACAGGTCTCCTTACTATGTATATGGCGGTTTGCAGGACAATGGCACCTGGCGTGCACCTTCACAAAAAAGTGGTGGTATTAAAAATGGGGACTGGACTTTTGTGAGTTGGGGTGATGGTTTTTGGGTGCAGCCCGATTACGAAGACCACGATATTGTTTACAGCGAATATCAGGGCGGACATGCAACACGGGTTGATATGAAAACAAATCAATCGCAGGATATTCAACCGAAAGAAGGAGAGAATGACCCAAAGTTTCGTTTTAACTGGAACACTCCAATTTACCGAAGCCCTAATAACAAAAAGAGAATTTATATGGCTGCTCAGTTTTTGTTTAAGAGCGATAACCGTGGTGTAACGTGGGAAAAAATTTCGGGCGACTTAACTACCAACGACCCTAACAAATTAAAGCAAGAAGAAAGCGGTGGTTTAACTAACGACAATACTTCTGCCGAAAATCATTGTACCATTTACACCATTGCCGAATCTCCTCTTGATGGTAATATGATTTATGCGGGAACCGATGATGGCAACCTGCAATTGACTTCTGATGGAGGAAAAACATGGACTAACCTTTCGAATAATATTAAACAAAGTGGCGTTCCTGCACAGACCTGGGTTAGTTCCATTGAACCTTCGCAGTTTGATAAGAATGTGGTGTATGCCACTTTCGATAACCACATGTATGGCGATATGAAAACTTATTGTGCGGTTAGCCGCGATATGGGGAAAACATGGAAGATGCTCGCTTCTTCTTCGTTTAAAGGATATGCTCACAAAATAAAAGAAGATTTAGTGAGTAAAGATTTATTGTTCCTCGGTTCCGAAATGGGTTTGTATGTTTCGATAGATGGAGGAACTAATTGGGTGCAGATGAAAGGGCGCGTTCCTGAATATTGTTTAGTGCGCGATATTGTAATTGAACCGCGCACCAACGATTTAGTATTGGGAACACACGGGCGTGGCGTTTTAATTATAGATGATATTTCTGCGCTTCGTAAAATCAATCAGCAATTATTGAATTCAGAAGTTTCTGTTATTCCCGTAAAACCCACTCCTGTTTGCAATCCTCATTATGGCGGTTCATTTGGTGCAGCGGGTGAGTTTGTAGGAAACAATTCCAACGAAGAAGCCCAGATACTGTATTACTTAAAAAGCCGTGTGAACATCGGCAATGTGAAAGTTGAAATTTTTGACGACAAAGGAAATTTCCTTGTTGAACTTCCCGGAACAAAACGCAAAGGCATAAACCGCATAACCTGGAATATGCGTACTAAGCCACCGCGTGTTGCCGAAGGCGGCTCGAAAGCCGACTGGGCTTCTACCGTAGGTCCGTTTGTACGCGAAGGAAAATACAAAGTGAAAGTAACCGTGAACGACAAGAACGCAGAAGGCGAAATTGAATTAGTAGCTGATGCTAATTCTGCTATTACCAAAGAACAACGAGAAGCCAACTATGCCGCAGTTGAGCGCACTTTTAAAATGCAGGAAGAACTGGCGCACCTTATGGATTCGGTTTTGCACGAACAAAAGCTGATTGTAGCCGACACAGCCACTGCTGCTATCATCAAAGAATATTACGATAGTCTTGAAGCCATTCGCGCTACGCTTGTTCCTGTAAAAACAGGGCGCAGTGTGTTATTTGCCGATGAGGAACGCCTGCGCGATAAGTTGAGCGATATTTATGGTGGTGTAAATTTTTATGAGGGACAACCTACCACTTCACAAAATGACGGGCTGAATAAAGTGCAGCGAGATATTGTTGTCAACAAAACAAAATTAGAGGAACGCAAGAAAATCTACCGCCCTAAGGTGAGCGCTGAATTAAAGGCAAAAAAGAAAAACAGCCCCTATTAATTTAGCGATTAGTCGTTAGCTCTTTCATGTCTGTGGTTTTTCCAACTTTTTCAAAAAAGTGATTATTTACTGCTACTATTTTGATTTCCTAGTCAATATTTGTTCATTTTTTAATTGGAAAGGGGAAAAATTTGGATGGAATTAGTTTTTATTTACATTTAAACAACCAAAACCCAAAATCATGGAAAACAACGAAGGCGAAGGAAATAAAAAAGTGTACGTTGCGATTATTGTACTCTTGTTGCTTATCAATGGTGTTGCGCTCTATCTACTCTACTCTGAAAACAAAGCAAAAAATGATCTTACCGTTCAGAAAGTTGCATTGGAAAACGACTTTAAAAGTCTGACAGATACACTGGATGCCAAGAAAGCTGAACTTGAAGAATTTAAAGGGAAAAATGCCGAACTTGATAGCGTTATAGTTGCCCAACAGGCGGAAATTGACAAGCAGAAAAAAACTATTTCCGGGTTGTTTAGCAAAGGGAAAATGAATACGAAGGAATTGGCAAATGCCAAAGCGATGATTGCTCAATATGAAACTGCTATTGCTGATATGAAGAAGCAGATAGAGCAATTGAGCGCAGAAAAACAACAACTCACAGCCCAAAACCAGCAGCTTAATACTGATTTAACTACCGAGAAACAAACTACTTCTCAACTCTCTGAACAAAATAAAGGGTTGAGTAAAAAAGTAGAACTGGCTTCATTACTTCAATTACGAAACATAGAGGTAGCAGCAGTTAAGAAGAAAAGTAATGGAAAAGAAATAACAGTTTCCAAAGTTAAACAGCTTGAAAACCTGCGTATTTCTTTTGAAACAGGCGACAACAAAATATTAGATGCAGGTAATCTGAGTTTGTATGTTAAAATTCTTAATCCGAAAGGCGAAACAATTTCTGTAGCTGATCAGGGTTCAGGAAGTTTTACTCCTGCCGGCACAAGTGAAACATCTCAATACACTAAGAAAGCAGATATAGATTGGAACCAAACCAATAAAAAAGTATCGGTTTATTGGAGTCAGAATATTAAAGAGGCAGGAACTTACAAAGTTGAAATTTATCAAAGCGGTGTGATTGTTGGTCAAGGACAGGTTTCATTGAAATAAGAATTATCCCATGAAGTAAAAAAGCCTTCCGAAATATTTCGGGAGGCTTTTTTATATTAAAACACCGCACGTATTTCAGCCCTTCCGGTATGTACAGGTTTAAGTGTTGTTTTATCTTTCGAATCAAACCCTGTCATTCTTCCATCGTAACTCAGTGATAGTTGTATATTTTCAGTAAGGTTTTGCGAGTAGCTTACACTCCACACTAAATTATTGCCATTGCGTAATCCTTCGAGCATAGCATATTCTAATTGCTGATTCGGATAATTTTTGTCGTTGTATAAAATAGTAGCGTAAGAAAGATTGGCATCAATGGCACTTTTGCTTTGTCGGTTGTAGCGCGCCTGTAAAGTGAGCTTATGTATTTGTGCCGTTTGCTTTCCAATGGAATCAGTCGGATTTTCTTTCAGTGAGAGATCATATTTTAATCCTATGCGGAGAAAACTCTGAAACTGATAACTAAGGTCGGCAGAAGCATCGTTGTAGGTGAAACGGTATTGTAGCGTTTTGTAAAAATCAGATTGATTCGATTTAAAGCCGTTAGTATAAGCCGTTAGTATGTTGAAAGATTTAAATGCGTTCCAGCGAACAGAAGCGCCCTGCGATTGTGCGGTTCTGTTTTCGAAGCCAGTAGTAAGCAACACTCGTTCCTGAGAATAATTGAAGTCTGCCTGCACTCCATACTTAGGGTCGAGGCGGTTGAAATAAAGTGTGTTTCTGCTGGAGATGGAAGTAGAAACCAATTGACTGTTTTCTTTTTTGAAAGGAAACGGATTGAAGTATTCTCCCACTTTTTTATTCTTATCGGCAAAAGTTTTTTTGGTGATGGAAACGCTGGCAAACAAACTGAACATGGCTATTATCTTTCTTGCACCGCTTTTATTTTTCCATAAGGCAGCGGGATTGATATTGATTACCTCATTGAATTGATTGGTGTTTACAGAAATAAATTCAGGAGTAACAATGAAGGTTCTTACAAAAGATGAATCGTAAGCAAAACCCGAAGGACGGATTACAAATTCGGAAACATCTTTCACTCCGTTTTCGTTCACATCACCATTTTCGGGATAAATAAAATCTCCCTGATTGGTTGGTGAAGCGATATAGAGAATTTGTGTTTTTTGTTGCCGTCCGCTTCCTACTTCATACAAAGTGGTGGAACGCAGAAAACCTTTTCCCAGTGTGAAATTGTAATCAACTCTTCCGAGATAAAAATGTTCGGGCTGTTGACTATCGAGCGAATCATCATCTGTTACATGGCGGTAAGTTAAACTGTAGTTGAGGGTTTGATTCTTTATAGTGTTTACCTGCCCGTTAACGTTTACTGTTTGCGCACTAAAAAAAGGTTTCTTAAAACTGCTTTTATCGGAGCGGTGTTCGTAACGCTGAATAAATTCGAAGCCGTATTTATTTTGCGATGAATCGGGATTAGCCACATACACTTTGTAGTTCTGCCACAAGAAACTATTGCTGGTGAGCGTATCGGCTCCTTTATTCTTCAGCATATTTACTTCGTGGTCGAAGAGGGTTCCTATTTTCCATCCTTTAGTTTTTGCAGAGGCATAATAGAAATCTGCTTTGGGGCGGATGTAATCTGTTTTAATAGTTTGAGAAGATGAGTTGAGATAACTGTTGCCGAAAATAAAATTGAAACCATTCTTCGAAAAATTTCCATTTAATCCGTTTTCAAATCCTTTATAAACTGAATCCTGAATGAATGTTTTAAAACGGTAGTTGATGCTCCCTAATCCATTCCACACATAGCCGATATTGGCAATGCCAAGGTGTTCGTTGTATCGCTTGGGTTGTGCACCCAAATTCCAATCGCGGCTGAACTCAATATTACGATAACGTTCAACGGTGTTGAAACGGTTCTGCAAAAATTCATAGTTTACATTGTAAGTAATACTCTGACCTTTTAGCGAATCGGATTTAGTAACCACCGAGCCATTAAAGTTTACTCGCCCTGCAAAGCCAAGGTTGTCGTTATCATCTTTTTTCGAAAACATATTTAAATCGTTGTTGCTCATTGCCACTTCGGTGGAGATAGTATTTGTTTTATTGAGACGGAAATCAGCACCGAGCGTGTATAGCTGCTGATATTTAGGAGTAACAAGAAATATTACCGGCTCGTAAGAACCCTGCCAATATTCAACTCCTAACGTATCTATAAATGGAGCTACCCATTCATATACTCTGCCGTTGGCGGTAGAAGTAGCGGGCACATAATTTCCTTTGCCCTGACCTACTAAAGAAAAGTTGACTGAGTATTTTGCATTGGCTGTATCGGTAGCGTAAACAAACACAGAATCGAAACCAAGTGAATCAGCAACAAGACGATAGAGAACACGATTGGCATCATACGGTACACTATCCCAACCTTTATAAAATGCGTTGTTCAGACTATCACCGATGGTAGTAAGAAATGTTTTCTTGGTTGCATCCAAATTTTGTTGAATGTTTTGCCCTTTGCTATCCTGCTCGGTGTAAAGACTAAAATGAACATCGGCAGCTTTGGTAAGATACTCGGTATTGAGGAAAGCAGTGGAGCGCATATAGTTGCGGTCGCTGTATTCAAACTCTATGACCACGCGCAAATCTTTGGTGATAATTCTGCGGGGCATGAAGGTTACTTCGCCTAAGTTGTAATCAATTATATAATCGCGGTCGGCACCGCGCTCCATCTTTGCACCGTTTATAAAAACTTCTTCGGTGTTGGCTAGAATGATGATGAAGGTTTCTCCGTTGGCTCCGGTAAGTTTGTAAGGTCCCTGGTTGCCTTCGGAAACAGTGAGTGTGTTGCGCGCAAACTTTCCGCGCGCAATGCCACCTGCTACTGCGGTTTTAAAAGTTCGCGCTTTTTTAAAATCGAAAGCACCGCTGTAATATCCTCCCTGATATTTTTTAGAAAACTTCATGAAGTAAGCTTTGTCGGGATTGAACAAATCGAAATCACCTACAATCACTTTATGATTTCCCTGCCTGAGCTGAATAAATATTTTATCGAACTCCTGAATCTGCTGGGTGTTGCCTTCGGGTTGAATGGGAATGTTGTTGTCGGTAATGGCGGCAGATATTTCTAAATCTTTAGTGAGCATTCCGCTTAACTGCAAATTGAAAAGCGAATTGAGCACTACGCTCTGATTACTACCAAAAGAAATACCGCGCGAGAAACTTCCGTTGTAATCGAGGCTGCCAAAGTCAATCAGCTTGTTTCCTACTTCATCGGGGTTGTAAGTGAACGGACGAATAAGCGTGTTGGCAGATGCAGCCCGATATTCGCTATAACTTTTGTGGTAGGTTTCGCGCGCCAGCGCAAACGGATAAGTGCGGTAAAATATTTTTACCGAGTCGGCAGTAGGTTTATTTTTCCAAATCAGTTTAGATTCAAATGCTTTGATGGTGTAAGCGGAGGTGTCTATTACTTCTCCATTTGCCCCTCTTATAACAAGTGTATTGGGAACTAAACTTAAGCTATCAAGCAGAAGTGTATCGCTTTGGAGGGAGAACGATTGATAGTGGAAGTTGGACTGAGCGAAGACAGTTGACAATTGACAATTGACAATTGACAATACAAAAAGTAAGGTGCACCATTTGAGGAGTTGCTTCACAGAGTAAAGTAAATACAAGATTAAGATAATGAGTGAAGCAGCAAATTATTGTGCTGACGGAAGAGAATTTGACGAGCAGACAATTGGACAATAAAGAGGAGTAGATAAAAAACAAATGTCATTGCGAGGAAGTCCGGCTTTGCGGACTGATGAAGCAACCTTCCCTTTTGTATTTTAAAATACTAAGCCGAAGGTTGCTTCACTCGCAGAACTTGTCCCGAACTTTTTTCGGGAGCCTCGTTCGCAATGACATCTATTTACCACCTCACCAGCTTCCTTACTACACTGCTTTTATTAGAACTTATGCGAAGCAGATAAATGCCGCTTGCAGCATCGAAAGTGATTAGTGATTGGTGATTAGTGATTAGTTGTTGAAATACAAACTGCCCTTTGCTATCGAATATTTCTGCGGTGCCGCCAATAAAACTATTGCCAACTATTAGCTGCCAGTTGTTTTGGGTGGGGTTGGGGTAAATGGTTACTATGTCTGCTTCGGTAATATCCTCTATGCCCGAAATAATAACAGGGTTGCTTGTTGCAGTGCAGCCATTAGTATCGGTAACCATTACTGTATAGCTGCCGCCTTGGGTGGCTATGTATGTATTTGAAGTAGCCGAGTTAATTGCACTGCCGTTTAAATACCATTGATATGTTCCCTCGTTATAAATAGTAAGGGTGTTTCCATTAGCGCTAAGAGAAATAACCCTATTACAATGAGTGGTGTCACAAAATTTGACAATCCAGTAATCCCAAGTAGGATTACTGGTAGGTAAAGTAGGGGTAAACCAACAATTTTGACTTTTATATCCACCGATTATGCCATCGCTAAAGTTTGCTATGACATAGCAACGGTCTTTAGTTTCAATAACTTGACCTCCTTCGTCATGACCAGGTGTTAATATAGTTTTATCCCATTGTTTTACACCAACTGAGTTGAGCTTTACTAACCATGTTTGCTCAGTACCAAGGTTATTTTCGGATTTGTCTCCGCTTACTGAAGAATAGGAATCTCCCATAAGCAGATAACCACCATCTAATGTTTGGTGAACTTTTACTAATTCTTCACTACTTGTTCCACCAAATCGTTTATCCCACTCCTTGCTACCTGACGAATCAATTTTTATAACCCAATAATCTACCAAACCCCAAGTGGATTCTGTTTTATCACCGCTAATTGGGGATTGTGATTCTCCCCCTAAAATATAACCTCCGTCAATTGTTTGTTGCAAAGAAATAAGCGCATCGCCATATATACCACCGAATCTTTTATCCCACTGTTTATTACCGTTTGAATCAATCTTTACCACCCAATAATCCAAACCGTTCGGACTGCCCCAGTTGTTTTGTGTTTTATCGCCAGTACTATCAGAATACGAAGACCCTCCTAGAATATAACCACCATCAGTAGTTTGTTGCAAGTAACTAAGTTGGTCCTGTTTTGTTCCGCCAAATCTTTTATCCCATTCTTTAGCCCCAAATGAATTTATTTTTACAATCCAGTAATCCACAGAACCCTGCGATGGTTGCGTTTTATCGCCAAAAATACCTGACCATGACTCACCACCTAAGATGTAGCCCCCGTCAGAGGTTTGCTGCAGGGCATAAAGCATTTCATTTTTATCTCCTCCAAACTGCTTATCCCATTCTTTATTTCCAAGAGAATCAACCTTTACAATCCAATAATCCTTATAGGGCTGGTTTATAGAATTCTCAGTTTTATCTCCACTACTATCGGACTCTGTAGTTCCACCTAAAATATAGCCGCCATCTATGGTTTGTTGCATTGAGCTAAGGAAGTCATCATCTGTTCCACCAAACCGTTTATCCCATTGCTTATTGCCAAGAGAGCCAATTTTGACAATCCAATAATCGTTGCCACCCCGAGAGGTCTCTGTTTTTTCACCGCCAATATCAGAATTTGAATACCCACCTAAAATGTATCCGCCATCATTGGTCTGTTGGAATGCTTGAAGAAACTCGGTTGCCAAACCCCCAAACCTCTTATCCCACTGCTTTACCAACGGTGCCTGTGCGCTTGCAAGTGTTGCGCTAAAAAGAATAAGGCAAGTGGCGAGGTGTTTCATCTTCATAAAAGTAATTATTCTTTTCTCTCCACTTTTATAAAACAAAAATTTCTCTTTCTTCAAAATCCTGTTTACCTTTCTTGCGCATTCATCACGCAAACCATCTGCTATGAGCAAAGTAGAGATATTTTGCAATTACAAACCTTCTTACTACGACCCTGCTGAGATTATTTGTTTGCAAACTGCCGGCAAGCACAACACCGCTTATTTTATTATTAACCCCAACTACCCCAAAGGCTATGAGGTGAAACTACCCTGCAAGCACCTGGGCGAGCATGAAGAGAAGCTGAAAGACTTCCCTTTTTTTATGCGCGTGTGTCTTAGCACAGTGGTAAATTTGAACCATGTGCGCGGTCTTGGCAAAGAGAATGTGATTGAATTTAAGTTACCCTTTTTTAAGGAAGAAAGTGTGAATAGACTTCCGAAGTTTTAGAAACTTCGGAAGTCTATTCGTAATACGCTCGGCACAAAACAAAAACGCTCCCGAAATTTCGGGAGCGTTTTTGTTTTGTATTTACCACTTACTACTCGCCATTCACCACTTGCTTACTACATTTCTTTCTTCAAACCGGTAATCTTAAATTCTGTTCTGCGGTTAAGCGCGCGACCTGCGGGGTCGTCTTTACCTTCATCGGTTTGGTTTGGCACTTTAGGGCGGGTTTCGCCATAACCTACAGGTTTCATACGGTCTTTAGCAATGCCTTTACTCATCAGATACGCCACACAACTTTCGGCACGCGCCTGCGATAGTTTAAGGTTGTTGGCATCGGAACCAATAGCATCGGTATGCGCACTCAACTCAATAATAAACGCTGGGTTTTCAATCATAATGTTGTAAAGATTATCCAACACCGTTTTAGAGTTTTCGGTAAGCGTAGCTTTACCAAATTCATACAATACGTTTTGAAGGGCGTATTCTTTGTTTATCTCCAGTTTAGCTATGGCAATATCTTTTTGTATGGTATCGGTATTTGCTAAACCCGAAGTGTTAAACTCAACTGTTTTGGAAAAGTATCCTTCTTTGCGCACTATAATGCGGTAGTTCTTATTTGCCTCTACATCAAAAGCAAAGTGTGGTTTAGAATTAACGTAGTAAACTGTTTTTTCCAATCCGCTCGGGTGAAGTTCAATAAGCGTAACGCTGGCGTTTACCACCCCTTCGGCAGGCTTGCCTTCTTCGCTTATCATTCCTTTTACTACATATAATTCTTTGCGAACATTAAAGTTGTTTTGAATAGTATCTTCATCGGGCAAACCTTTAGTAGTTACGCTTTCCGATTTAAGTTGATAGCCGTCCTTTTCTACCTGCACTTCGTAATCTGTTTCAGGTGCCATTTTAAAGGCGTAGTATCCATCGTAGCTGCTAGAGTCAATAGCTACAAGGGTCTTAGAGCCATCGGCTTCTTTACGATAAAGTTTAAAGGTAGCACCTTGCAGAGGTCCGCCACCGTCAATACCTTCTTTAAACACAATACCTTGCACAGCAAACCTGAAATCGCGCCAGTAGAAAATATCATCATCGGCAGTTTTAATGCCGTTAAGCGGAGTAGTTCCTTCGCGGTTCGAAGCCAGGAAGCCTTGCGTTTGATCGCTGTTTCTCCAATAATAAAGGTCATCGGCACCGGTAGAAACAGGATAGCCCAAATTGGTTACATCGCCCCAACTTAGTTCGGCTGTTTCGGTGCATTTAAAAACATCTAAGCCACCAAAACCAGGGTGACCATTCGAAACAAAATAAAGTGTCTTGGTGCTGTCGCTAAAGAAAGGAGTTAATTCATCGCCAATAGTATTGATAGCTCCCTTTAAAGGCATAGGTCCTTTGTATTCGCCATTTTGTGTGCGTAGCACATACCAAATATCCATTCCGCCTGCACCACCGGGGCGGTCGCTGCTGAAATAAATAATATCCATTCCATCATCCGATCTTCTTATGCTCGGCTGAGTAGAAGTATATTGCTCTTTGGCATTAACGGGTTCAGGCAAGCGTTTTACATTGGAGAAAGTTCCATTGCCGTAATCTGCTTCAAACAAATTGCAAAGCGAACGGTCGTCATCCATCTCTAAACATTTTGTAAAGAAGAACTTAGTGCCTTCTTTGTTGAAAGCCCCATTGCCAACAATATATCCATCTTCATTAATCTCTTTGTTGTCTACTGCTTTGCCATTCGTCCAGCCAAGCCCTGCACGCGAAGTGTGCATCAGTTGGTAAACTCTCTTTGATTTAGGACCATCAAAATGAACTAAAGTGTCGCCTGTTGTTAAAGCATCTATTTTTAAAGAAGAATAGTAAAGGTCGTTATCGCCTACTAAGAAAGGCGCGCCTTCGGTGTATGATTTATTTACCGAGGTGCCTAAGGAGAATACTTTCACTTTTGCTTTAGGCGATTTCTTTGCAAGCTCGCATCCCGCCACTTCAATCTTTGCAAACTCTTTCAGTTTATCATCCGCATTCTTTGGCACATAGCTTTTTGAGAATTTGCCGAGGTACTCCAATGCTTCGTCATACTTGCCATTGCGGTGCAATACCTGCCCGAAGTAGTAGCCGCCTTTGTTGAACAACACCTGGTCTTCTTTGTCCCATTTTTTCTTCTTGGTCTTTTCGCCCGGCTTAATAGAATAAAACTGACGGAAGAAAACTTCAGCGTTTTCATAATCGCGTGCATTCAGCAGCGACATAGCCAGCCAATAATTTGCATAGCGGT
>JBKJJB010000225.1:0-13662 GCA_046598235.1 Chitinophagales bacterium | reverse complement strand
AATTCTTGCAGTAGCAATCATGCGAACCATTTCCCAAACTTTTACACGTTCTCTTCCTTCAAGCGGAGTTCCTTTCACTGAAACCAAAGCATTTACAGGAACACTTTCAGGGTGTTGGTCTCTTGTAGCAAGAGTATGAAGTAATTTAATACGGTCATCATCCGTTTCTCCTAAACCAATGATTCCACCGCAGCAAACGCTCAAACCAGCTTTCTCAACATTATCCAGTGTTTCCAATCTATCCTTATACGAACGGGTTGAGATAATTTCACTGTAATGTTCATCGCTGGTGTCTAGGTTATGGTTGTAAGCATACAAGCCAGCTTCTTTCAAACGCACTGCTTGGTCTTCAGTAAGCATGCCGAGTGTGCAGCACACTTCCAAACCAAGTGCATTCACACCTTTTACCATGTCAATTACTTTATCAAAGTCAGAATTGTCGCGCACATTGCGCCATGCAGCTCCCATACAAAAGCGGGTAGATCCCGAATTCTTAGCATCTAATGCTTTGCTAATAACATCTTCGTAGCCCATCAATTTTTGCGCCTCTACATTGGTATTGTAACGTGCAGCTTGAGGACAGTAAGAACAATCTTCGCTGCAACCGCCTGTTTTTACAGAAAGCAAAGTACATACCTGTACTTCTCCTGTTGCCTGATATTTTTTGTGAACAGATGCGCCACTATAAATCAATTCCATTATTGGAGAAAAATAGATGTCGCGTATTTCGTCTAAGGTCCAGTTATTTCTGATTTCTGAATTCATGTTTTAATCACTTATTGAGCAAATATAATTGTGCAAGCTAAATCATTCAGATAAAAATTCGGCAATTGCTCGATGACCTTTTTTCGAGAAATGAATTTCATCGGCAAACAGGTAGAGGGAACTTATATCCGGTTGCTTTGAAAAATATTCAAAGGCATCCGAAAAACGAATGGAATCTTTTGCGCAGAATTCTTTTACCAATTGTTGGGGGCCCACATTTTTATCTTTTAGTTGCGATTGGTAAGGCAACATTACCAAGTTGAAATAAACGTTTTGCGCTTTGCAAAGTGAATCGCATACTCGCAAATCATTCATGGATTGATTGAAACATTCAGCTTCCTTTTTATAAAATTGCAAATCGTAAGCAAAATAACGGTTGGAGTTTTGGTAAAAGAAAAGTTTAACCAGTTTGTAAGTATTACAAGTGTTTTGTAATAAGCCGTTCATTTTGCCAATGAAATTTTGTTTTGCCATTATCGGCAGGTCTTTTGTTTTAGAATTTCCATAAACATCATTGAGGCAATAAAAGAGAGTAACTAACTCTGTGTTTGAATCGTTCTGCAATACCGATGACAATACATTTACATAATCGGTAGTGCAATAGCCGATGAGCGAGTAATTGCAAATGTTGTAATCCTTAAAATTTTCTGCATACAAACTTGAAAAAGTAGAAGTGTCATCTACGCCAACGCCTTCGGTTACAGAATCGCCAATGAAAAGCCACTTCTTTTTCTTTATATCAAAAGCCGATTTATTCTTTCTTCTCCCTTTTTCATCGGTATTAAATTGCTTGCCCCATACCACACCGCTTGCGTTCTCTTTCAATCCTGAAGAAGTAAAATATTTATTGTCAACAAGCAATAAAGAATCAAATTTCCTGTTGTAAATTTTATTAAGAACCATTTTGCTGATAATCTCAACAGCTGCCAACACAAGAAGAACTGTAATGATATTTATGATAAGTTGCTTCATCTTCATAAATATTTAGTAGTAGCATAAACAAATACAAATTGTAGAATCATCATACCATCAAGCACTACATAATACCACCAATCCTTGGTTTCTTCCTTTATCGGCTGAATGCAGAAAATTGAAATCAACAAGGAGAAATTTATCGCCAGAATGTTTAAAAGAGATACATCGAAAAGGAAATATTGAACAGTAAGAATAATCATCAGCAAGAACAAAATTCCCTGTGAAATTAGTTTGGTATTGCTTACTCCGAACGTAAGCGATATTGTTTTTAAGTTATGCTCTTTGTCTCCTGACATATCTTTTATTTCAAAAGGAATAGTAAGAGCAAGAATGAATAAAAACCTGCGCACGAGTAGAAAAATCATCATGTCATTTTCTATATAAGCATCGCCCAAAGGAACCATCAAAGTAGTAACTGACCATACAACAGCTACAAAAAGTGTTTTCAGCAAGCCGAAATCTCGAAGTTTCCTTTTTGGTTGCGTAAACGGGATATCTATAAAGCCATAGAAAGCTGTAAAAGCCGCAAGGATGGCAACAGTGAGTTTGACTTTGTTTTCAAGTTGAAAGAAAAAGAGGCCCGAAGCAATGAGCGAAATGAGCAGTATGTTTTTCGATAACTGAGAATTATCAGCCGCCCAGCGGTGATGGGTAGTATAAGTAATATCGCTTGTGTTTCTGAATTTGAGAAGCGAATAAGCAAACACGGTAGAAAAGAAAACAAAGCATAAACTTTTGTCAAAACGAATAGCACTTTCTACACTCAGTTGATTAGTAAGCGTAAGTGCTACCGCGCAAATGCCAATGAAAATATTGGAGTAAACAAGAGAGTCAATAAATTTTCGCAGTAAATACACGACCGCAAGATAATTACCAGATTTGCAAATCTGCTAATGAATGATTGTGCTTATTATATTCACCCCAAAACACATCTAATGTTGAAGAATATTCGCGAATACGAAAACCTGCATATATTGTTATGGCTGCTAAAAGATATTTGCTGGGTCATGTTTTGGAAAACAGGAGGCATGATTATGATTATTCCTACATTTTTGATGGCTGTTTACATAGCGTACCGTTCCCGAAAAAAGATTCATGATTTGTTTCATAACATAGCTGTTTGCCTATGGATATGTGCTAATGGTACTTGGATGACGGGGGAGTTCTTCTTCAATGATGACTTACGCAATTATGCAGGGGCTTTCTTTTTGCTGGGTTTATGTGTTTTGAGTTTTTACTATATTTTTCTTTTTCCAAAAAGACAAACGCATAGCGTTTCATAAAGCTTCTTTTTGCAAAACATCATCAATACTTTTATCTTGCCCCAAAACAGAATAGTTTTTGCTTACCGAAAACATTAAAAAATATTTTCTACCGGCACTGCTCATAGCAGCGTTTGCTGTTTCGTTGCTGAAACCTTCTACTGACAGCATTACACAGGTAGCCCGTAAAATACAGACTAAATTGAATGCAGCAGAATCGGCATTTGATGCTGCTGTAAAGGATAAAAATTTATCGAGTCAACTATCAAATGGAGATGAACCATCTTCTCTTATGGATGGACTTGAGGCATTGGGTGTAGCACTTTTTTATTATAAAGGTGATTCATTGATTCACTGGACTAGCAATAATGTTTTGCCGCTTTCTTCCCCTACATCGTTTGATGAGGAAACTTCCTTTTTAAAATTGAAGAATGGTTGGTACCAGTCGCTGAAGTGGAATGATTCAGCTACCAACGAAACTATCCTTGGTTTTATAGCTGTAAAATATGAGTATCCTTTCGAGAATAAATTTTTAAAAAATGATTTTGCACTTGGTTTACAAATACCTCACAACATTCTACTCAGCGATCAGAAAATTGATGGCTCTCTGCCTGTAAAAAATCTAAAAGGTGAAACACTTTTCAGCTTATATGTTACCGGAGGTGAAAAGGAAGAAGACATGAATCTGCTTTTGCTCTTTGCCCAATTAGTGGTTCTCCTCCTGGTGTTTTATTATATACACCGTGCAGCAGTCATTCAAATTCAGAAAACAAATTTCCTTAATGGATTTTCGTTGTTAGTGATTTTAATAGTGGCAATACGGTTTGCCATGTTGTGGTTTAACCTGACCGATGAGTTAAATAAGTTACCCCTTTTCGACCCTCAATATTATGCCTCTTCTGCTGTTACAAAATCTTTAGGCGATTTGATATTGAATGCCCTACTGACGGTGTGGATAGTGTGTTTCTTTTACTCTCATTACAGGAAAAAGGCAGAGGATGCAGAACCTCCTTTGGCAGTTAAGTTATCGGGGCTTGCTTTAGTTTTTGTTTATACGGGCGTTATCCTTTGGGTTTTTAAAACCCTCGTGATGGATTCCGTTATTTCATTCGAAATTTACAATGTACTCAGCATAGATTTATACAGTTTTTTAGGCTTTATCTGTATGGCACTTCTGCTGCTTGTTCATTTTGTCTTTACAAACGTAATTCTTCTCTCACTGATAAAGTCGAAAACACATAACTACGTGGTATTTATATTCTCTGTTGTATTCGGACTTGCATTTGCAGTTTTCGGTATAGGCTCACAGTTTTACGAAGCAATACTTTATACAGCGATATGGACCTTGTTCGCAGTGGTGGTGCTTTACTTGCTTTGGCTTAAAAGCACTTCCTTTTCCATTCGCAGTATCATCATCTATGTTTCGCTTTACAGCATCTTATCTACATTTCTCATTGAAAACCTTTACGAGCGCAAAGAGCGCAACAGCCGTTCATTCTTTTCGGGTAAGTTAGTTTCCGAGAGAGATTTCATAGCCGAGTACATGTTTAGCGATATCGCAAAGCGAATAAGTAGTGATCCCTTTATCAGTAATTCGCTTACTAACCCTGTCATTTCTCAAAAGGAAGTGATGGATAGGATTAGTGTTTTGTACCTTGGAGGGTATTTTAATCGGTATAATTTTTTAGCATATGTTTTTGATGCTGACGGAAATCCTGTTCGAAGTACCGATACGTTGCAGCTAAGTTTCTATCATAATTTATTTATGACAGATACCACCCAAAGCACTTCATTACATTATGTAAGCGACTCTGCCCTTAACTATTCGTATCTATCAGTTATTCCTTTTTATGCTGACTCTGTTTATCTCGGGTCGTTGGCACTTCGACTTACTCCTAAAATTTATTACGGACAGAATGTTTACCCGGAATTGTTGTTAGGCGACAACCTGTCGGTTTCGAATAATCCCAACAATTATTCCTATGCTATTTACCAAAATGATAAACTGATAGCTCAGTCTGGCGAGTATCCATATTCCTACTATTGGAATAGAGATTACCAGTACGGAAATAAAGATTTTGTTTTTATAGAAGAGCCAGATTGGGAGCACAGCATACAGCGATTCTCGAACGGGAAGGATGTAATTGTAACGGTAGCGCGTGAGCCGGTATTTGAGCCGGTTGCCACTTTCTCATATTTTTTTACGTTTTACTTTTTGGCATTGGGGCTGGTAGTATTTGTTTTTCGGTTAGTTACAGCACAGAATCCAAAGGAATCAATTTACAGCAGTCTGGTAGTATCGTTCCGTACCCGAATTAATTTTTCGATGTTGCTGATGATACTGGTATCTTTTATCATTATCGGGTTTATTACAATCAGCTTTTTCAGCCGGCAGTACGATAATTTTTATACTGACCGTTTGTTAAGAAAAGAAAAGGTAGTTCATGCCAGTCTTGAATATTTTATTCAGAAAAATGCAAGGGATAACAATCTGCTTCAAGAGAATCTGAGCGGAGAAATGAATTTTGAAATTGCACGGTTGGCAGATATTAACTCGATAGATATTAATCTTTTCGACCGGCAAGGCGATTTAGCCATTTCCTCGCAACCGGTTATATATGACAAAGGTATTCTAAGCCGTAAGATGAATCCTAATGCTTATTTTGATTTAGAGAATAACAAGACTGCGCAGGTTATAGAACACGAAAGTGTGGGGGTGTTAAATTACATGGCTACCTATACGCCCTTACGAAATAATAAGGGAGAAACAATTGCGTATCTCGGCATTCCTTATTTCGAAAGAGCAAGAAATATTAATGAGGAGGTTTCCTCTTTCTTGGTGGCGCTCATGAACGTGTATGTGTTTCTGTTGATATGCGCAGCTGTGCTGGCATATTTTATTTCTAGTTCAATTACCCGTCCATTGACAATCATTAGCGAAAAGCTGCGCATTCTTAACCTTAGTAAAAAGAATGAGCCTATTGAATGGAATAGCCGGGACGAAATAGGAGTGCTGGTTAATGAGTATAACAAGATGATTGCTGAGTTGGAGCAGAGCGCTCAAAAATTGGCGAAGGGAGAGCGCGAAACTGCATGGCGCGAAATGGCAAAACAGATTGCACATGAAATAAAAAATCCGCTCACGCCCATGAAGTTGAGTATTCAATATTTGCAGCGTGCTATTGATGAGGGTAATCCAAACATTGAACAACTTGCAAAAAAAGTCGCAAAAACACTCGAAGAGCAAATTGAAAATCTTTCTTCTATTGCTACTGCATTTTCTTCGTTTGCAAAAATGCCAAAAGCGCAAAACGAAATCATCAATCTCAACGAGTTATTAAAATCTATTTCTGATCTATTTGCCAATGAAGAGAATGTTACAGTAAGTTACACCACCGATTCAGAATTGCCCTATGTTTTTGCTGATAAAAATCAATTGGTAAGTGTATTCAACAACTTGGTAAAGAATGCCGTTCAGAGTATTCCTGAACACCGGAAAGGATTTATTGATATTCACATCAAAGAAGAAGACAGCTGGGTGGTTGTATCGGTCAGCGATAATGGAAATGGTATTCCTAAAGAGAATTACGACAAAGTGTTTGTTCCAAACTTTACTACCAAATCATCCGGCACAGGACTGGGATTGGCAATTGCCAAACAAATTATTGAAGGAGCCGGAGGAAAGATTTGGTTCGAAACTGCTGAGACGGTTGGGTCTTCATTTTTTGTGAAATTGCTGAAGTCGAAAGCGTAGCTCTGAAATAACATTTCCATTCTTACATTTGCTCAGTACATGAGAAGGATAGTTTCTGTTTCTTTTGTGGTGGTGCTCTTTATTAATCTCTTCGGATATTTTATTTCATTCAGTTTTCAGCGGTATAAAATACGGGCAGAGGTAAAGCAGATGTTGAAGTTGGAGAAGATGAAGCATACGCAGCACTTTGTTTTTACCGAAGCGGAATACAAACAACTTCACAAATACGAAGGAGGGAAGGAGTTCAGTTTAAACGGAGGGATGTATGATGTGGTGAAGAAAGAATTAAAAGATGCGAGGATAATTCTCACTGCTTATTATGACCATCAGGAAACCGGTTTGCTCAGCAAGTTGGTTTCATATTTTAATGAAGAAACTAAACCTGTTACCAATAAGCATATTGTCCCTCTTTTCAGTTTGCTTGAATTTGTCTTTTCTCCGGTAGAATGGAAACAGGATGATTTAAATACACGTCCGTTATTTTCTTCTACTTATCAAAATGAATTACGAAGTGTATCTTTTGAAATAGCTTCTCCTCCGCCTGATTTTCTTTTCTCCTGACATGTTATCACTTATGTAAGTGTTATTGAGCAGTTAAAGGCTGTTCACTAGCCCTGTACGTTTATTTAATTCAAAAACTTAATCATGAAAAAGACAATTTTTCTACTCCTATCTATATTTCAGGTATTCAATTCGTTTGGTCAGGAGGATTCTACTGACAAACAGATAAATTTTAATGAAGTAGTTATTTCAGACAGCAAATTTGAAGAGCTAAGAGTCAATGTAGCTCAGCAGACATTTGTCTTATCAAGTAAGGACTTAAAACGCTTGAATGCACAAAGGACCAGTGACGTATTGATGAACAGCGGTGCTGCCTTTGTGCAAATGAGCCAGCAAGGTGGCGGAAGTGTAGTGCTGCGCGGCTTTGAAGCCAGCCGTGTGTTGTATGTGGTGGATGGTGTGCGTATGAACAACATTATGTACCGTGCCGGTCATCTGCAAAATGTTATTACGGTTGACAACAATGTGCTCGATCGTATTGAAATACTCTATGGCCCTTCTTCTACCGTTTATGGAAGCGATGCCTTGGGCGGTGTGGTTCATATGCGCACAAAAAGTCCTTTGCTCTCAGGTGATAAGAAGTTCTTGAGTGCAGGTAATGCTATGTTTCGCTATGGAAGTGTGAACAACGAACTAACAGGGCATCTTGATTTAAGTTTCGGCTGCAAGAAATTTGCTTCTCTTACTTCGGCTACCTTTTCAAAGTTTGGCGATTTGCGCATGGGTAATTATGTAACCAATGCTACTGCCGGCTTATGGACGCGCGATTTTTATCAGGCGCGTGCCAACAAGTATGATTCTGTAGGAAATGTTACCGGACAAAAGGATACGGCTATTGCAAACAAAGCCAACAACGTACAAACGGGTAGCGGCTACTGGCAATATGATTTGCTGCAGAAATTCTTGATTCAGCAAAACGAAAACATTGCGCATGTGTTGAACTTTCAGTTTTCTAACTCATCCAATGTTCTGCGCTACGATAGATTGGCAGTTACTTCCAATGCTACCATCTTAAGAGATGCCGAGTGGTATTATGGACCTCAGCAGCGTTTTTTTGCCGCTTATGAGTTCAATTGGAAGAATGCCGGTGCGCTTGACCTCATCAACATTGGCGTAAGCTACCAGAACATTGTTGAGAGCAGAAACAACCGCACCTTTAATAGCAATTTCCGTACGGAGCGAACTGAAAAGGCTCATGTAGTGGGCATACATGCCGATATGCGTAAAAGCATAAAAGCGCATAAGCTCAACTTTGGAGTTGATGCACAGCTTAATTTCCTGAAGTCAACGGCTGTAGGGCGCAATGTGAACGTTGATACCACCCGCGCTGCCAGTACCCGCTATCCGGACGGAAAGAACAATATGAACTATATCGGTGTTTACCTGACGCACGATTGGAAATTTAATGAGAAGCTGAGCCTGACCGATGGTATCCGCTACAATTTTGTAAGCCTCAAATCTACATTCACCGATGCCAGTCAGGATTTTTTCCCGCTGCCTTATGATGAAATTATAAACAACTACCACGGGGTGGCCGGAAACGTTGGCTTAACTGCATTGCCGGGCAAAGGTTTCCGTATTGCTGCTTTGTTCGGTACTGGGTTCCGCGCACCGAATGTGGATGACATGACCAAAATATTTGAACCCACTCCGGGAACTGTAGTAGTGCCTAATAACAAGCTGAAACCGGAATACACTTTGAATGGAGAACTTACGCTGGGTAAAACTTTCAATGATAAATACAGATTGAGCGCCACCGGTTTCTATACCTACTTTATGAATGCGCTTACCATTGACAACGCCACTTTTAACGGAGCCGACTCGATTGATTTTGATGGCAACAGGAGCAAAGTAACCACGCTGGTTAATAAGAGCAAGGCATATATCGCAGGTATTACTGCCACTGCCGAAGCCGATGTTACCGACTGGTTCAGCATTTTTGCTTCGTTTACTTATACCTACGGCAGAATTAAAACCGACACGGTTCCTTATCCGCTTGACCACATTGCGCCTATTTACGGACGTGCCGGTTTCCGTGCTAAATACAAATGGTTCCGTGGCGAAGCATTCACATTATTCAATGGCAAGAAGAAAGAGAAAGATTACAACATGCTGGGCGAAGACAACTTCGGGCAGGGAACAGGAACTGATTTACCTTGTTGGGCAACACTGAATGTGCGTGTCGGAGTTCAGCCGACCAAACACTTTAGTATTGACTTAGGCTGCGATAACCTAATGGATTTACGTTACCGTCAGTTTGCATCAGGCATCAGCGCACCGGGAAGAAATTTCTTTGTGTCGGCAAGAATTAACTGGTAATTGTTTACAGTGATTCCATTGTGAATGCTCACGATGGAATCTTTTTATTTTCAGCGCGCTAAAAATGTGTATGAAAAATTATCTGTTTCTGTGGCTGCTTATGTTTTCGCTGGATGGAATATGTAGCGGTAATGAACCGGTTGACACCATCCCGCCCAACCAAATCAGCATCCTCACTTGGAATATTAAAATGCTTCCTCGCGGAGCAACCTTTCTGCACCATCATCCCATTAAACGTGCCCGCATCATTCCCGACATTTTAATAAAAGAATCACCCGATGTAATTGTTTTTCAGGAATCGTATGATGGAAAAGCGATGAGGATGCTTCGTAAAAAACTTAAGCCGGTATATCCTCATACACAGGGATTTCAGAACAAAAAAGTGATTACCTATAAACGTGCGGGCGGAGTAATTATGTTTAGTAAATACCCGATGAAGGAGTTGGAGAGTATTAAGTATTCGGAGTTGCGAGGAATTGATAAACCTGCTGCGAAAGGAGCTTTACTGGTTGAGGTAGAGCATCCGGTTAAAAAGTTTCAGGTCTTCGGTACACACATGCAAGCAGGTTACGGACCGGTGATTAAAATTAGTCAGTATAAAGATGCCGGTGCTTTGTTGAAGCGGCATCGCAACGAAGGAGTTCCGCAATTTGCTGCCGGAGACTTTAATACGCGAAGGACAGATACTTTGCTTTATCCGAAACTATTAAGCGAATTGCAAATGGAAGACGGTGAAATATGCACCGACCTTAAATGCACCAGCGACCATCTATTGAACGATATGGATTCATATGACCCTCAAAGACGCAACCTGATTGATTACATTTTTTTTAAAGCGAATGGAGTGCAACCCAAAAATACTACGCGCAGTGTTATGCAATACGAGCAGCGCTGGAATAAAAAACACAAATCACTCTCCGACCACAATGCGGTTTTGATGAAGATGGATTTATAAGTTTAACAGCTTTGTAAGACTCGGTAGTGATGAATCAGCAAATCATTACAACTGTATTGCCTTAGTTGATTGGTTTAGAAATTTACTTTCTAGAATCTTTCCAAACCACTAAAGTGGAAGTTAGCCTCTATCTCAGCATTAGCATCGCTATCGCTGCCGTGCATAGCGTTACGCTCAATGCCGGTTGCAAACATTTTACGGATTGTTCCTTCGGCTGCATTGGCAGGATTAGTAGCACCTATCAGTTTGCGAAAATCTTCTACCGCATTATCTTTTTCAAGAACTGCCGCAACAATAGGACCTTCGGTCATAAAGGTGATTAGCTCACCAAAGAAACCGCGCTCTTTGTGAATAGCGTAAAACTCTTCTGCTTTCTCTTTTGAAAGACGCGTAAGTTTCATTGCTTTTACTTTATAGCCGGCACTGATGATGATGTCAATAATTTTTCCGGTGTGTCCGTCAGCTACTGCATCGGGCTTAATCATAGTAAGTGTTATTCTTCCAGCCATTTATAAGGTTTTAGTGTTTTTAAATTCGCGGGCGAAAGTATTTAGAGTTGTGAAGTTTCAAAAACTTCGCAAGTATTTTTTCCTGCTAATTCACTAATTAACCAATTCACTAATCACTTACTGTAATGTATAACGCAATCCCACAAAACCTTTAATGCCCTGCGTAGAAGTAAACCCGTAAGTAGTATCAAAGCGATAGTTGTTCGGATTATCAACCAGCACGTTGCGGTTAAATGGGTCGAAGGGACGAAGGATAGGTTCTTTCTGAATGAAGTTGAAGATGTTCTTTAAGCCGAAGTATATCTCAATTCCGTTACTGAACTTTTTTGTCATTTGAATATTCACAAGCGAGAACCACGGAGATTTTTCGGGGCGATAATCATCGGGCACTGTTGAGAGCAGCATAGGACTTACTACGTTTCCGGTGAGGTCAAATGAAATTTGCGGAACAGGAAAATTATAACTCAAATAAAAGTTAGCAGTAAGCGGAGGCGCATGAGGAGGAATTTTTTTTTCCTTTTCTCCATCATCGTTCACTTCTACCTCGAAGGTATAAGCGTAAGTTAAACCAATACCTACTTTAAGCGGATAATTGAAAGTAAAATCGGCATTGAGGTTAAAGCCCGTAGAGGTAGCACCGAGTTTGTTATTTGAATATTCAATCGTTCCTTCATCGGTATATTCAGGATTGATGTAATTGAAGAAGCGCGTATAAAAAACATTCGCATCAATATTCAGCACGCCACCAGTCATGTTCTGCACGCGGGTATAGTTAGCATAAGCATTAAAAGTAGTTTCGGGTTTCAATTCTTCGGTTACTACTATTTGCCGCGAACCGTTCATAGCACCAAAACCTTCGTTCAACAAATTAGGAATGCGGTATCCTGTTCCTGCACCAAGGCGCAGCACATTTTTCTCGTTCTTCGAATTCCATTTGTAATTAATACGCGGAGTAACCACCGGTCCGCCACGGGTGCTGTAATCGAAGCGCGCACCCATGAGCAGTTTATGATAAGCACCAAAACTCATTTCATCTTCCATAAATAATCCTGCAATGTGTGCGGGGTTTTTGTAGCCGATAATCGAGTCGGCAGCAAGCCCTGTGTTATCGGTATAATGATTAAGGCGATAGCTTACTCCAAGCAGAAGGTCGTTTATGTTATCAAGTTTTTTGTTGAGAGTAAGTTGCGCCAAGCCCGTGCGCTGAATACCGTTGTAGCGGTTCAGTCCGTAAAAAGCATTCTGACGATGCTCGCTGTAATCAATCAGCAACATCAACTTCTCTTTTACCGTCAACTGATATTGCAAACCCGCCTGCCACTGATGCGTTGTTATCCATTCAGTATAATACTGATTGGTTCCCAATACATCAAAGGGCACATTCTTATCACCGCCTAAGCGGTCTTCGTACAGGTAGCGCGCATAAGTATTCGCCACGCGATTATCCTTGCGGTTAAAACTCCACTTGTTGTAGAAATTAAAACGATTCACCAAGGGTATATCCATAAAATTATCGCCATCAATATCCCAGCGGTAATTATTACTGGCGGCACTCACACTAAACAGCGAACTCACCTTCTTCAACTTAAAAGCAGCCGACACATCGGCATTGGCTTCGAGCATAGAAGTAAGCGACACGTTAGCTGCAAAGCGCGGAGCCGCACCCGCATCTTTGGTTTTTATATTTATAACCCCCGCAATAGCTTCGGAGCCATAGAGAGTAGAGGAGGAGCCCTTTACAATTTCAATTTTATCAATCATGCTCATGGGCAAAGCGGTAAGGGCATACGTGCCTGCCAGTCCGTTCATGGCTGGCACTCCGTCAATCAGAAACATCGAATAGTTTCCTTCCAAACCATTTATCTGCACATCGGTAGTGTTCGAAACTCCGTTATCTACATCGGCAAAAATGCCGTTGAGTTGATACACCGCATCAAACACATTGTTTACCGGGTTGCGGTTAAAGTATTTGGCGGTATATACATCTACAGGGGTAACACTCTCCGATTTTTTCACTTCTTTCATGGTTCCTGTAACCACAATTTCTTTTAGCCGCGCTGTAAGCGGAATCATGAATACATTTACAAGGTTGCTTATTCCGCTACCAACTACAACTTCAGTTTGAAAATTTTCGTAGCCCACAAAACTTATGTGCAACTGATATTTACCTGCGGGAATATTTTTCAATTCAAATTCACCGTTCTTACCTGCAGAAGCGGCAAAGGAAGTTTTGAGAAGGGTAACGGAAGCCAGCTCCAGCGGTTCGCCCTCACCTGTAACCTTGCCCGTAATCGTTCCGGTGGTGGTTTGTGCAGGGCAGAAGAATATACAAGCGATTGAAATAAGAATAAGTAAGAGTTTCTTCACTGAAATAAAAATAGAAATAACAACAGAAGTTTTGAGTGTATTAGGCATACTTAAAAATGCGGTGTCACCCCGAACTTCCCGAAACAAGTTCGCATACGCGTCAAGTTAACAGCATCCTTCCCCTCGGCCTCGTGAATTTTGGCGTGAAGAAAATCATGTAACGAAGCGTTAAAAACTAAAAATTGTTTGAGCGCT
>JBKJJB010000224.1:0-3299 GCA_046598235.1 Chitinophagales bacterium | reverse complement strand
GCGGGTGAAGAAGTGCTTCGCATAGCAGAAGATAAAACCATTGAGTTTGAAGAAGTAACTTCTATTGGTTCTTATTCTACCGATGATACTTATATAGACCGCCACATTGAGAAGATTCTGCAACTGAAGCTGGTGGATGTAGAAGCTATAAGATCTAAGAACTTTAAGATAGTGGTAGATGCCGTAAACTCTACAGGCGGCATTGCTGTTCCGCGATTGCTTCGTGCGTTGGGCGTTGAAGATATTATCGAACTGTATTGCGAACCCACCGGTTTGTTTCCGCATAACCCCGAGCCGCTGCCCGAAAACCTGAATGAGCTTTCGGTAAAGGTGAAAAAGAACAAAGCCGATCTTGGTATTGCCGTTGACCCTGATGTTGACCGTCTTGCTCTGGTATGTGAGGATGGTAATATGTTTGGCGAAGAGTATACACTGGTGGCAGTTGCCGACTATGTATTGAGTAATCCTATTGGCAAAGGAACTAAGAAGTTGAATACTGTTTCTAATCTTTCCAGTACCCGCGCCCTGAGAGATGTAACCGAAAAGTTAGGGGGTGAATACTTTGCTTCGGCAGTAGGTGAAGTAAATGTGGTGGAGAAGATGAAAGAAGTAAAGGCACTGATAGGCGGTGAAGGCAACGGAGGTATTATCTACCCTGAGTTGCATTACGGACGCGATGCGCTGGCAGGTATTGCTTTATTCCTTTCGCATTTGGCAAAGAGTGGCAAGACAACTTCGCTGCTGCGCGCTTCGTACCCTAACTATTATATGGCTAAAAAGAAGGTGGATTTAGATTCATCGGTGAACATTGACCTTTTGTTTGCAGCCGTAGAGAAGAAATACAGTAAGTATCGCATTAATACCATTGACGGAGTAAAGATTGATTTTGAAAGCGACTGGGTTCACCTGCGCAGGTCGAACACCGAGCCTATTATACGCATATACACCGAAAGCAACTCTGAAACTACTGCCAACAACATTGCCAATCAGATGATGAGCGATTTGAAAGAGTTTAGCAAGCAATAGAAAGCAGCATAGTCTTTTTGCATCTGCATAATTCTAACCTACCTAATTTTGGGGGTGCTTACACCTTTTCAAGCAGCACCCACGGCAGCACCTTACACACATCTATTAAATCAATAAAAATATCCAAATTTGCAGCGATGCCGAAGCGAACGCAATTGTATATTCAAAATTGCATCTAAAATTTTCTTTCTATGAAATTTTTAAAATCAATTCTTTCCTTCTCCATTACATTAGTAATGATCTTTAATTTTTCCCCATCAAGAGCAAATAACCCTGTTTATGAACAACGAAGGATTGACTATGTCAACAACGCACTGCTGAATTTTAATAACAACGCAATCACCTTACAGGCATACATGGGCGTGCCGGTTGATTCTGCAAGATTACAAGATATACTTGCGGCTGTTCCTACACGTGCCAACGTAGATTTTGATTTGGTTCAATTAGTGCGTATTTTATTTTTAAGCACAGGGCAATACGATACCACCATTTTACCGGTAATTGATACGCTTCCTTACTGGATGAACAAAGGCGATTTGATGCATGGTTACTGGTCAGAAAATCACATGATACAATGGATAAGCAGCGATTGGCTCTTGCACGAAAAATACGGCAAACCGATTGATGCCTCTTTAGATAATCGCCTTCGTCATTATCTGCAACTGAAAGTTGATTATGGTTTCTATGAATTTTTTTCTTCAACATATGCTCCCTATTGTTTAGCAGGCTTACTCAACCTTGCTGACTTTGCACAAGACACCGAAATAAAAACGCTCGCCACTTTAGCAGCACAGCGATTACTAAAGGATATTTTAAAGCTGACTAATGATAAAGGAGTTTTCTTTCCTGTAGCTGGAAGAAATTATTACGGCAGGTACGAAACTCCTTACGGCCAAAATCATAACCACTTAATTTATCTGCTCACCGGTTTTGGTCAGGTGCCAACCGGCACCTCACATATTGGAGGTTTTCTTGCGTCCTCTACTTTACCGGTTGATAGCATTATTGATTCATGGACTACCGATTTAGATATGACCTATCACATAGGTCACACGTTAGATACCGGTTTTATCTTAAACAGTACGCAGACACCCGTAGATAAAACCGTTTTTCAGTGGAGTTCGGGCGCTTACTTTCACCCGGATGTTGCAGCACAAACCGCGCAATTTCTGGGCGATTCTAACCTTTGGCAGCATATAGATTTCTCTGTTTTTTCCCAATTCTCAGGTTTTTCTATTCCTACTATTGTTTCCCTTTCTAATTCTTTAAGTGTTGCCTCAAAAAGCACCTTGATATGTGGGCAGGATTTGGTTTTATATAAACACAATTCACTTACACTTTCTTCAATTAAAGATTTCTGGAAAGGTAAGGTTGGGTATCAGCAATTTCCTTGTGTGGCTAATGTGGGAACAACAGCAGTGTTTACTGCTTCCGGAGTTGTAGATTCTGTTTGGGAGAACAGAAATCCGAAAAATGCAAACGACAATTTGCCGTATGTGGGTCAAAACAAAAACGTAGCACTAATTATGTATCGTCCTGAGTTTCGCTCCTTTCTGCTTCCATTTCAAAATCCTGAAGTGGCGCTACATTTCAAAACACAGGATTTTGATGAAGTAAGAAACGATAGCCTATGGTTGTTAGGCAGGCAGGACGAACGCTATGTGGCGGTTCGCAGACATTGTTTAGACAGCATTAATGGCGTGCCCGGCTGCTTAATGAATAATGGACAAACCTGGGTTATAATATTGGGCGATTCCTCCATGTATAATGACTTTAATAGTTTTCAAAATAAAATTTCGATTTCGCAGTTTCAGGAGAGATGGTATTTAGATACCGTAGCACAACCTAACCAATGGGTCTATTATTCGAAAATTGTTTTTGATACTACAACAGTTGAGTATGCCTGGGGCGTTGATAGCATTGCACCAACAGCAATTGAAAACCTTAAGCGCAATGGCGACTTAAATATTTATCCAAACCCATCCAATGGTGTGGTAAATATTGATTTGTCTGCATTCATTAATCAACCGGTTAGTATTCACGTTACAAACATTTTGGGGCAAAATATTTATGCAGAAAAATCAGTTCTCCAAAATGGCATCAAAGCCCTGCAAACTACCCTATGGGCACAAGGTGTTTATTTTATTTCAATAGAGACCGCACAGGGCAAATTTGTGCAGCAGTTTATCCGACAGGAATAAAGGTTTCGTAAAAAGGTTTTGTTCATTGTTCCCGAGTCTCCCCTCGGACTCTGCGCTATTTAATTTTTAGTC
>JBKJJB010000046.1:0-3962 GCA_046598235.1 Chitinophagales bacterium | reverse complement strand
GTGCTTTCGGTAGTGTAAGATGAAAATTATTATTGCGTTTCTTTTTCGCTTGTCGTTGATAAAGCTCGGTAGAAATCTGGTAGTCCAATACACGCACACTCCAACCGTTTGCAACCGCTTGTTCCATATACCACAACCGTTCTTCATTGGTAGAAACTTTATCAAGTAACAATGTATGATGCGACCAAGAAACTTTAAAAAGCAAGCGCGATTGCAATTGTGCAGACAGTGTCTGCACAAATTGGTCTGATGAATATTCACGCGCAAAACGCTGCATATATTTCAGATTACGAATTGAAAATCCTTTGGTATCTGGAAACGCTTTCTGTAAATCTTTTGCAAGTTGTTCAACCACTTTTGCGCCCCATCCTTCTACTTCTACCTTCTGCTGAATTTGTTTGCCGACATACCAATACACCAACAACATATTTGCGTTCACCTGCAAGGAAGTTTGCAAGCGGGCGTTGTTGATGTTTTCTTTGAGTTCAGTGAGCCAGCTTTTGTATTGCCTCGTCAGCTTCATATCTGTTTATTTGCTGCCAAATAATTGACTTAATAATTTTAATCCGCTTTCAACTACCGTTGCATTCTTCACCGGAATTTGTAAATACGTTTGTCCAGTAGCTTCATCGGTTTTTATCAAACTGCTCATCAATTTTTCGGTTTTTGATTTGTCTGAAAGTGTTTCCATCAGATTACCCAAAAAGTTTGTTCCGCTTTCTATCAGTTCATTGGTTTCTTCCGCTTTGTTGGTTAAAGAATTTGTAGTTGTAGGAACATCATCATCCAACATTTCCATTTGCTGAACTGGTGAAATATTTCCCGGTTCATTTTTTTCTTCCGCTAAAATTGGAATGTGACTTTTTTCTTCTGTTTCAGAAGCAAAACCATAAGAAAGCGGAACTGCTTTGCCGGTCATTTCTTTCACCTGCTTCATCAACTCATTAAACTTACCCTCGCCTAAGAATACCGTGCTTTCTCCATTGTCTAAAACACCCATTGCCATCGAAGATTTGAATTTCAATTTCGCCAGCATTTGTTCTTCAATAGTTCCCTGCGAAATTAAATTGATGATTTGCACGTTTTTCTTTTGCCCCATGCGATGAATGCGGGCAATGCGTTGCTCCAACACAGCCGGATTCCAAGGTAAATCTAAATTGATAAGCAGCGAAGCCGATTGCAGATTCAAACCCACGCCTCCCGCATCGGTTGAAAGAAATACTTTGCTTTCGGGCTTGTTCCGAAAATTATCAAACAGCTTTTCGCGCTCCTTACTTGGCACTCCACCGTGCAAACTTTCGTATTGGATGTTGCGTTGATCCAGTTCCGAAGCAACAATGCGAGTCATGCGTTCCCATTGGCTAAATACCACCACTTTTGTATCTCCTTCGGCAAAAGCTTCATCGAGAATATTCATCAACTCATCAATTTTTGTATCGTGCCGCGTTTGTTGGTCAATAATGAAAGTGCTGTTGCATGCCATGCGCATCAGGTTCAAATGGATAAGCATTTTTTGCCGGTCGCCTTCACTTAAAAATTTAAAGCGAATCCATTTGTTCACCAACTTAGTAACCACATCGTACGCATCGTTGTAGTAATTCAATTGCTGCTCGGTCATGGGCACAAACAAATTTTTATCCATGCGCGAAGGCAACTGTTTCAGCACATCGCGCTTGTGCCTGCGCAATAAAATTTCGCTTAATACTTCACCGATTTTATTCAGGTCTTTGTAGCCGATTACTTTGCCTGTATTTTCATCGGTAATTTGATGCTCGCCAACAAAACGAAATAAAGCACCCAGCCGCAGCGGGTCCACCATCTGCACCACCGAATACAACTCTTCCAATTTATTTTCGAGTGGTGTTCCGGTAAGCACAATAACGTGTTTCGATTTTACCCGCTTCACATTTTTGGCTGTGGCGGTTTGCCAGTTTTTTATGCGCTGAGCTTCATCTAAAATCACCAAATCGAAACCGGCTTTATTGATAGCCTCTAAATCGCGACCCACCACATGATAGCTGCAAATTTTGTAGAAGGAGGAGCTGTCATATTGCTTTTCCCGCTCGCGCATATTGCCTTCTATTACACACATATCGCTCCCGGTAAATTTTTGAATCTCCGATTTCCATTGGTATTTCAATGAAGTAGGACAAACTATCAGCACTTTTGAAATGCCATATAATTTTTTCATCCCTTCGGCTGCGCCAATTGCCTGAATAGTTTTTCCCAAGCCCATATCATCAGCAAGCAGGCAGCGGCTTTTGCGCAAGGCAAATTCAATTCCTGTTTTTTGATACGGAAATAAATCGGCTTTTATAATGGAATTGAAAAATTTGTCGCCTTGTTTTAATTGCTTGTCAACTTTTTCATTTCGCCTTTGTGTTTCGCGTTTTTCTAAAATAAATTCCAATCCATCGGTATAGCAACGGAAATCAGGATGAAGCGCGTGGGCTTGTTGCAAAAAAGAATCAATGTTCGAATATGCTTCGGACTTTAGTGTTCCCTTCGCATCAAAAAAATTTGCCGCCAGCGTTCTGAATTCATTTTCCTTTTCGCTTCCAAAACGAATTTTTATTTTTCGCTCTTTCCCATATTGCAGGTAAACCGAAGTGTAATGCGGCTGATAGCCAAGTTTTAAAACTTTCTTTTTGCGCGGGCTTTTATTGATTTGAAACAATACATATTCTATGTGTTTGCAAGAGCCAAGCTGATTAGTTTTAAAATCCATGCAGGAGCAAAAGTTTAGTCCTTCTTCTGCACTGCGAATAGCAACCTTGTAAGTGTTTTTTGATTCCGAATTAAACACTCGATAATCAGAAAACACTTCGTGTTGCCCGATATTCTTCACTTCAAAATTTTGCTTTTCAGCAAATTGTTTGCGCAGTTCAAACTGCCATTTATCTAATGATAAATTATCGGGCTTGCGATGGTACGGCACATGAGGTTTTGGTTTCTGTGCAGCCTTTTTGCCTTTGGTTTTGCGTGATAATTGTGGGGTTTTGTACATAAATTTTCACTGTATTTTGGTTAGTTCTTTTTCTCTATAATCTCTATAGTTCCTTTCAACTGATAAAGTTGCGTTGCAATTTTACTTTGCTCATTCGCCCACTCATCATATTGTGCAATTGATTCCGCAATTTCTGAAAGATAGCGAACACGAGCAGGAGGAATAATAGCCCCCTCCAAACCTCCCCCTGTAGGGGAGGCTTTAAATTTGCCCCACTGCACTTTGGTCTTTTCTTCAATTTTAGAAATCAGTAATTCAAAAAGTTTATTCACACCGGCATCATTAAACTGCGAAGCAATAGTGCCGACTATCGGCAAGTCCTCATCCTTCGCCTGAAACATTTGATGACTGCGCTTGTATTGTTTGCGCACATCCGCCAATGCATCGAGCGCACCTGCTTTGTCAAACTTGTTGATGGCGATGACATCGGCATAGTCGAGCATGTTTATTTTTTCGAGTTGTGTTGCGGCACCGTATTCAGGTGTCATTACCAGCAGCGATACGCTGCAGTAATCTAAAATGGAAGCATCGCTTTGCCCTGTGCCGGCACTTTCTAAAATGATGAAATCGAAGTGTGCCGCCTTGCAAACATCAATGGCTTCCTGCACATGAACGCTCAATGCTTTATCACTTTCTCGGGTGGCCATTGAGCGCATATAAGCGCGAGGATTTGAAATAGAATTCATGCGGATTCTATCCCCCAACAATGCACCACCGGTTTTCTTTTTACTCGGGTCAACAGAAATTACTGCGATAGTTTTATCTGTATAGTTCTTCAAAAATCTCCGAACTATCTCATCGGTTACAGAAGATTTTCCAGCACCACCGGTGCCGGTGATACCGAGAACAGCCGCCCCAAAACCCCCGAAGGGGGCTTTAAGGTGGTCTTTAATTTTTTCGAATTCTCCATCTTCGGCAATTGTTATTGCCTGTGCAATTGCTTTCCATGATGAGG
>JBKJJB010000448.1:0-6602 GCA_046598235.1 Chitinophagales bacterium | reverse complement strand
GAAAAGCCTTTTGAAAAACAATTGGAAATTTATTAAACAATACTATGAGCAAACCTACAGTATTGAAACTTTGTTTTGTGATGATGAAGAAAATATCCTTTTCATTAAAGAGAAGCGTTTGGGCAGGATTACTGATGTATTTGTAGTTGCTTATTTACATCTCCTAAATGGCTCCGCCTTTAGGCTTAGCAATGAAATAAATAGGTTCATCTATGAAGTAAAAAAGCTAATTGACAAGCAGAATTGGAATTCATCCGACTCTTGGAAAGATGCAAGTGAATTTATGATAAGAGATATTTTGGATGAACGAGGGACACTTGTTGAAATCAGAATAATTTTAAACTTCCCTTTAAGGGAATTAGCAAATACAGAACTATCGAGTATTATTAAGGACGTTAAATATTATTTGATTACCTCATCTTTGGATTCTAACTCTTCGCCAGTAATCAAAGAACAAGATATACTCTTAGAATCTATTGCAGGGACTAAATTAACATACGACCATTTTAGAGAGGCCGCGAAAGAATACGGTCGAGAAAGACGAAGAACATTTTCACAACATTGGGATTGCGATATTTGCGATGGTGATAGCGAAACAGGATGCTTATATTTTGACCCTACTGAATGCCCAAGACATACTTAAGTTTTTACTTGTTTGACTTCAAATTATTTCGAAGCCAAATTTTTATTGCTGAGATTAATCTTATATTTCTTTTGTATTTTTAATTAGTTAACCCCAAATCATATGGAAAAGAAACCACTCAAAATTAAGCCAGTTTTAAAAAAGATTCGCCCACATACTGGGGTACATAGGGCGGAGATTACGATACATGAGAATGGAACTAACGATTGGAGATGGCGAATAGTATCGCATTTCAATGGAAAAATTATTGATGCTTCTTCAGAGGGTTTTAGAAATAAGTTCATTTGCAAAAACAATCTCAAACTGGTAGGCGAATCTATAGCTGAATACCTTAAAAGTAACTAAAACATAATTTTCCCATTGTTGATGTTTTTGCAATTACTCAGCAATGCGCCATCAGCAACTTCTACTTCTTTAATTTCATTTTCCTCCCTCCTTTTCCTACAATACCCCAACTCCTCACATTCCTCACAAAGTATGTATACCTGCTGACCGGGCAATAACTTAATGTTATCGAAAAACTGGTCGCCTCTAATACCTTTAGCTTCGGGTTTATATTGCTTTACAAGGTCGTGCCTTGTTGGCCAGGGCTCAATTAGCTGGAGCATGTCAAAATCGAGTTGCAATTGCTTTGCTTTCATGGTGTATGGTTTGTTTAGCCTGTTTTTGCTTCCTTAATTTATTCTGACAATGCAACATAAAATATTGCATGCGGCTGTCGCTGTTATACACTATGGCACAATGTTCCATCGCAGTTTCATAATCCTGTAAAGCATGATAGCAAACTGCCAACACCATATGCGCTGTAAGATTGTAGCGAAACTCTTCCAACACTGCTTTACAATTCAGTATGGCTGTTTCATAATCCTGTTGGTGAAATGCTTCGAAGGCGACATGTAAATGCTTGCGGGTAAATTTTCCATAATAGTTGCTGTCTCCGTTAGGAATATTGCTGGGAACAAGGTTCGAAATTTCCGTATCACTCATTTGAAACAGTTTAGGAGCCGCAGCCACTACATCCTTTTTTCGTCTTAGTTTGCAAAATCCAAGTTGTTTGCATTCGGCACATAGTGTTCCGTCCCAAAAGGTGTCAGTGCCATCGCTTTTATTTCTTTTCGTCTTCTTTTGTTTAAGTGATTTTTTCATGGCAAGTGTTTTTCAAATGTCATTTAAAAATAGCAAAGCCAATTAACCAAACGCAAAAAATTTTTTGGCAACAAAAAAAACCACTCACCCGAGGCTTTTCATTTTCCTCAGTTAAAGAGATTAAGCAATTACTACTGCCTGCACATGGCGCAATGAGCCAGCTGGCTCGGGGTGCTTGGTATTAAACCAGCGGAAAGCTAAATCAGAATTTTAGTTTGGTTATGGGTGCCGGGGTGGAGGGTTTCGTGCGCACATCATTCACGATGTCGCAAATCTCCTGTATGGTTACGGAGCTCTTTTTTACTGTTTTGTTGAGGCGCTTGGCTTCATCCATTAAAACTTTTCTTTCGAGAGCAGATAACAGTTTTTCCTGATCGCGGGCAGTTAATGCCTCAACATAATCAGTAATTTTTGAAACGGTATTTGTTGTAAAATCCATATTCCAAAAGTAATAAAAAGCCACGGACAGTTCCGATTTACAAAACACTCAGTGGTTGATGGCAACTCCACATGGCGCAATGAGCCAACCAGCTCGGGGTACTTGGTATTAAACCAGCGGAAAGCCAAATCAGAATTTTTGTTTGGTTATCGGTGCCGAGGTGCCTATTACACGCTCCTTTTCTTAAGCACCTTGCGTGATTGCTTATTATGAAGCACTGCCATAATTTTTAGGAGAGAATTCTTTTCATCGCGCTTATAATAAATCGCGTATGGAAATCGGTGAACCAAAATTCTTCGTAGGTTTTTGTAAACTGTTTTGTGTTCTACTTTAGGATTAGTAAGCGAGTTGATGTGTTCTTTTATCGCCTTCGAAAATCCTTCCCCAAGCCCTACAGATTGTTCTTCATACCAGTCTTTTGCATTTTTAATTTCCAGTTCGGCTTCTTCGACAATTTCAATTTTGTAACTCATAGGTTCTTCTGCACTTCATCCCAATCTTTCATTTTTGCATTACCTGTTTCGTATTTTTCAATTCGCTCCTCCAAAATTTGTTTATGCCATTCGGGAACATCCATATCCTCATCCAAATGAAGCAGACGCGCAATTGCCCACACTAATTTTTCATCATCAATCCGGTCAATCTCTTCTTTTATTTCTCTCTTTTTTACCAATAAATTCATACACCGAATATTTGTTTGTATAAAGGTATCGAAAAAAATCTCCTTCTTCGAAATGATTTTTTTCATTTTGAGATTAACAAAAGCGCATCCCTCTTTTCCGACCTTCTGAAACTTCGGTAGCTCTTGCCCGCCCGAATGAGTGCCTGCCCGACAAAGTCATTCTGGCGGGGTCATCCGGTCGGTCGGGCGTTGGTGCGCTACACAGTCAGAAGTTTCGAGGCGGGTTCACGTTTTTTTTTAAAAGATATTATCTTTACCACACAATTTACCTTATGAAACTTCTGCTGGACATACAGGACAACAAAGCCGATGCGCTTATGAAAGTGCTCAAAGATTTACGTTATGTAAAAACCCAAATGCTTTCTCCTGCCAAAGCGCAATTTCTTACCGAGTTGAAGGAGGCAGTTACAGAATTAAATCTGGTAAAAGCCGGAAAAAAGAAAGCCCGAAACGCAGAAGAATTTCTGAATGAGCTATAAAGTAAAAACGCTTTCCTCTTTCGAAAAGCAGGCGAAGCGGCTAATTAAAAAATTTCCATCGCTAAGAAATGAGTTTGCTCAACTCATCGAATTGCTCAAAGAAAATCCTGAACAAGGAACACCGCTTGGGAATAATTGTTACAAAATTCGTTTGTCTATTGCTTCAAAAGGGAAAGGCAAATCGGGCGGAGCAAGAGTAATTACTAATGTGGTGGTGAAAGAAACGGTTGTCTATCTAGTGGCTGTTTACGACAAATCAGAAATACCAAGCATTTCGAAAACCGAATTAGACGAATTGCTGAAACAGATAAAGTAGTTTTTCACATCAATCAAAGAATTACAAAACCCCCTTAGTAGTTGGCAGTTGCATATTGCTCAAATCTCTTTTCAACGCCATTTTAATTGCTTTTGCAAATGCTTTAAAGATAGCTTCAATCTTATGATGTTCATTTTCTCCTTCTGCTTTAATGTTCAAATTGCATTTTGCTGCATCGCTGAATGACTTGAAGAAGTGGAAAAACATTTCGGTAGGAACATCGCCAACTTTTTCGCGCTTGAATTCCGCTTTCCATTCAATCCAGTTTCTTCCACCAAAGTCAATGGCCACTTGTGCCAGCGCATCGTCCATGGGCAAACAGAAACCATAACGCTCAATTCCTTTTTTATCCGCTAAGGCAATCGCAAATGCTTCGCCTAATGTAATAGCGGTATCTTCAATCGTATGATGTTCATCAATTTGCAAATCTCCTTTAGCGGAAATTTTTAAATCAATATTTCCATGCTTTGCAATTTGCTCCAACATGTGATTCAGAAAATTCAGTCCTGTAGAAATTTCTGCTTTACCGGTACCATCAAGATTTAATTCAACAGCTATCTGTGTCTCTTTCGTATTTCTCGAATGAATGGCTTTACGAGGTCCGCCTTTCAGGTAATTGTAGATATGCTCCCAATCTCTTGATTCAACGGATATATATTTTTTCAACTCCTCTTTGCTGTCTTTTACTTCGGTAGCACCTAATCCTCTTCCATCATTTAAGTAAAAACATTTGCCGCCCAGGTTTTTTGCCAACTGCACATCGGTGATTCTGTCGCCAATTACAAAAGAGTTTTTCAAATCATAATCAGCCGAAAAGTATTTTGTCAGCATTCCTGTTCCGGGTTTGCGAGTGGGTAAATTTTCGTGCGGAAAAGATTTATCAATACATACATCCAAAAAATGAATGCCTTCATCATCAAATGTCTTGACAATAAAATTTTGCACTTGCCAAAATTCTTGTTCCGGAAATTCAGTAGTTCCGAGGCCATCTTGATTGGTCACCATTACTAACTCATAATCTAATTCGCGCGCAATTTTACCCAGCCAATAGAAAACTTGCGGATAGAAAATCAGCTTCTCAAATTTCTCGATCTTGAAATCATCTGTTTCAAGAATCAATGTGCCGTCACGGTCAATAAATAATACCTTCTTCATGTATACTGTTTTAATGCTTTCAACAGAGTCTCGTTTTCCGAGGGGGTTCCTATGGTTATTCTCAAACAGCCCTCGCATAAAGTTACTTTACTTCTGTCGCGCACAATGATACCGTGCGAAACAAGATATTCATAAATGCCAGGAGCATCTATCACCTTCACTAAAATAAAATTGGCATCCGATGGATAAATCTTTTCTACCAAAGAATTCTGTTTTAGTTCCTCCTCCAGTTTTTTTCTCTCTGCAACAGTTTCGCGGATGTGTTGGTTCACCCACTCAATATTATCCAATGCTTTCATTGCCAATTGCTGCGTTGCCTGATTGACATTGTAAGGTGGCTTCACCTTGTTCATATATTCAATAATGCTTTGCGAAGCGAAAGCCATTCCTAAGCGCAAAGCAGCAAGACCCCACGCTTTGGAAAAAGTCTGAAGCACCACCACATTTTCGTATTCAGTCAGGAAACGAATAGCTGATTTCTGCTTTGAATAGTTGATATAGGCTTCATCAATCACTAGTATTCCGGGGAACTTGTGAATCATCAATTCCACATCATCTGCATGAAAAGAGTTAGCCGTTGGATTGTTGGGAGAACAAATGAAAAGCAACTTAGAATGCTCATCGCAACATTCGAGGATTTTCTCAACATCCAATTCAAAGGAAGGCAGCAGGTTTACTTTGTGTATTTCTACATCATTGATGTTCGCGCTTACCTCATACATACCGTAAGTGGGAGGACAGATAATTACATTATCAACCTTCGGCTCGCAGAAAATGCGAAAGAGAATATCAATCGCCTCATCACTGCCATTACCCAAAAAAGTATTTTTTACAGGAACGCCTTTGATACTGCTGATTTTTCTTTTGAGCTCCAATTGAAGCGGATCGGGATACCGATTGTAATTCTCTGCAAGTGGAGAGCCATAGCTATTTTCGTTAGCATCAAGAAATACAGAAGCTTCTCCCCTAAACTCATCTCGTGCGGATGAATACGGCTTAAGTTTCAGAATATTCTTCCGAATAATATTTTCTACTTCAAACATTTTGTTTCTCTTATTTATTAGCTGTTCATTGCGAGAGAAATTTCTTTCAAAATCAATCAGGGTATTTCTCGAGGCAACCTTCCGTTTTGTATTTTAAAAATGAAACACAAATTTGAAGTTTGCTTCGTGCTTTACTCGTCTATTTTTTTTGAAAAGCATTCGCAATGACAATCAAATCTTTTTTAATCGAATGCTCACAGCATTTTTATGTGCCGTCAAACTCTCAGCTTTCGCCATTGTTTCAATTACACCTCCTATGTTCTTAATTCCCTTCGGTGAAATTTTCTGATAGGTGATTTTCTTTACAAACGAGTCAAGTGACACGCCTCCGTAAACCCTTGCATAACCATTTGTTGGCAGAGTATGGTTGGTTCCGCTGGCGTAGTCACCCGCACTTTCGGGAGTATAGTTGCCAATGAAAACAGAACCGGCATTCACCACGTTTTTTAAAAAATAACCTTCCTGCTTCACTGCTAATATTAAATGTTCCGGTGCGTAAAGATTTATAATGTCAACGGCTTCGTGTTTGTCCTTCACCAAAATAATTTTGGAATGTTGCAATGCCTGCTTTGCAATTTCTTTTCGCGGCAAGTCTTTTAGTTGCCGCTCTACTTCTTTCTGAACTTTGGTAATCAATGTTTCTTTCAGCGCAACAAATATTACTTGCGAGTCAGGACCGTGCTCTGCTTGAGAAAGCAA
>JBKJJB010000434.1:0-2675 GCA_046598235.1 Chitinophagales bacterium | reverse complement strand
CAGGGCATCTACATTGGTAGAATCCTTCTTTACAATATCCAGCAAAATAGTAACCCCTTGCATAGGAGCACCCCCACCACTCATATAAGCACCCGCCAAACGGATTTTGTTTTCGGTATTGGAAGAATCCAAAGCCACCGCTTTTTGATAACATTCCAAAGCGTTGTTGCTAAGAAAGGCTTTTGCTTTTTCATCCGGAGCGGTTTGTATAAGCATGGAGTTATAGTCTCCGGCATTTACATACGATTCAGCTTTATTTTCCCTATCGGCTAACCTGACCGTATAATAAGCTACCGCCAATGGCTTGTCAAGTTTCACGTATTCGGAAAGTAAATCCTTATAGTTTTTTGAAGCAGTGAGCGATTCAATTTTCCCGCGCACCGCTTTATCTTCAATTCTTGAATTTACATCAGCAATGTATTCTTCAATATTAAGTGCTTCTGCCTGTTGTTGTTCGGGCATGGTGGTGTGACCGCTATCAGCAACTTTTTCATCCTTTGGCTTTTTTGTACTTGCAAATAGATAGATACCTATGCCAAGAATGGCACAGGAGGCAACAACAATAATCTGGTTTCTGTTCATGGGGGCGAAAGTATTATTTAGAAACAAAATCATTTGGGGTTCCCGCGCCAAAGCGCGGGGGTCAGGCTGTGCGTTCCAACTCCTCGCCAACCCAAACGCTACGCAAGCTGCGGGGTTTCCACTTCCATCCTTCGCGCAAACAGTAAATATGTAATCAAAAAGAAGATGTCTTGGTCAGAGCAAGTGGTCCGCGTAAACGCTACGAACAAATTATTTTTCCATCTAACTTATCGAACCACCGGCTTCCGCTTCCTTCGGTGTTTTGGCTTTCAATCCAATCTACAACACCATCAATAATTTTTGCTGCTCGTGGTTTATAGATTATTTCCATTCTTGGCATGTCTATTTTTTGCCAAACGTTTTTTAACGAGCTCTTTCATTTGTGCGGGAGTATAACCGCCATCTCCATCATCCTTTGCTAGCCAGTCTTCAAATTGTTCTTTAGAAACTTTTGGTCCGGGCAATCCCATTTCTTCGTCCGTTAATTCGCGAAAAGATTTTGTTTTAATTCCCATTTCTTTCGCCACCTGCACCAGCAAATCAATTTTCTTTTCAGTAGAAGTAAGTGTTATTATTTTCAAACCACGAAGATAATCTTTGTATATCTTTTCTTAAAAGTAAATCCATCCGGTTTTTCAATCAACATAAAAGCGTAGAAAACCCGTTAGTACTTAATAAGAGTTGTTGGCTTATGTTTTGTCTATTCGCCCCTATGCGTTTTTCCCTTTTACTTATTATAGTATTTCAACTATCAACTGCCAACTGTCAACTGCCAACTGATTTCCGCCAATGGAAGAGAGATAAGCAATGCACCGCTTGGGTTGACTCGGTTTACAATCAACTTACTCTCGAAGAGCGCATTGGTCAGTTTTTTATGCTTGCCGCCTACACTGAAGGCAGAAACTATAATATGGATACGGTGCTCTCGCTTATGAAGCAGGGCAAAGCGGGCGGGGTAATTTATTTTAAAGGTATGCCCGAAGCACAAGCTGAGTGGACTAACCGGATTCAGGATTCGGTGAAGCTGCAGGGCTTTGTTGCTATTGATGGCGAGTGGGGGCTTGCCATGCGTCTGGACTCTACTATTTCGTTTCCGCACCAGATTGCCCTTGGTGCTGTTGCCGACAATAATCTGATTTATGAAATGGGAAGAGAAATTGGCAGAGAGTGTAAACGCATAGGCATTAACATCAACTTTGCGCCCGATATAGATGTAAATAACAATCCGAATAATCCTGTGATAAACGACCGGAGTTTTGGAGAAGATAAATTCAAGGTTGCGCTTAAAGGAATGCAATATGCCGATGGTATGCAGGACGAAGGTGTGCTTGCCTGCGCCAAACATTTTCCCGGTCATGGCGATGTAAACACCGATTCGCATTTCGATCTGCCTCTCATTACCAAGTCGGCAGCGGCTTTTGATTCGCTGGAGTTTTATCCTTTCAAAATTCTTTTTAAAAATAATGTGGGCAGTGCGATGGTGGCGCATCTGAATGTTCCCGCATTAGATTCTACGGGCACACCTGCTTCGCTTTCGTATCGCATTGCCACCAACTGGTTGCAGGATTCTCTCGGCTTTAAAGGATTAGTTTTTAGCGATGCGTTGAACATGAAAGGTGTTGCCAAGTATTACAAACCTGGCACCGTTGATTCGCTGGCATTTATGGCGGGCTGCGATATTTTAGTTTTTAGTGAAGATGCTTCGATGGGCATTGCAAAAATTAAAGCATCGGTAGATAGTGCCTGCATCTCAGGTTTGGAATTAGAGTTGCGCGTGAAGAAGGTGCTGGCATACAAATATATGCTGGGACTTAATAAGAAACAGCACGTGAATCTCGAAAACCTTCGCGCTGATTTGAACAACACAAAAGGAAAACTTCTACGTCAGAAATTATATGAAGGGGCAATTACCATAGCTGCGAATTTGAATAACATTCTTCCGTTTAGAGAGTGGAACTATAAAAAAGTGGCTTCGCTTTCTATTGGTAATAATGGCGGCTCGCAGTTTCAGCGGCACATCAACAATTTTGCGGAGTTCGATTTTTTTAATCAGAATTTAGAGCATAGTGAAAAAGCATTCAACAGTATTTTTG
>JBKJJB010000381.1:0-3274 GCA_046598235.1 Chitinophagales bacterium | reverse complement strand
TTAATGTTGCGCCCCAGTAATTTTTCATCGTATTTTTGGATGAGGTATTTGGCAAGGGGAGAAATAAAAACAAACAGGAAAACGAAGAATATTACTACAGCAATGCCTATAGCAATTACTATTCGCCTGATCCTAGGAGTAAAAATTGAATTTAACAAAGGCATGTTTTTTTTGCGGTGCTAATCAAATATCAAAAGCCGAAATGCGCAAAAAAATTCTCAAGTAAACCTAAGCAAAGCAAGAAAGCTGTATTTTAAAGACTTCGCTTAGTACGTTTGCGCGGGGCACTTGGTAAGGGTTTCATCTCTTCTTTTATTTCATCGCACACAGGGTCTTTGGCTTGGTCTGCCAGGTTTGGGCTTTGCGGGTTTATCTTTCCTTTACTTTCGTTGGGGTCGCTTAGCAAAGGCTCCCGGTTGTTGAAGTCCTGAAAAGTTTTTTGCTCTAACATACTGCCGGGGTGTTCCACACTCGGGCTACTTTTCTTTTTTGCCATTTCAATTTCTGTTTAATTGCTACAAAGATGAACGACCAGATAAAGAAAGCGTTACATAATTTCGGAAGTGTGTTACATCATTCACGTATATTTTCTGCTGCAACACATACCTGACTCTACGCGTGTCTCTATCAAAGACATAATAGATTTATCTTCCCCTATATAGGTATAAACTTTCGAGGCAGAATCACTTGTCCTTTTCAGAACGCTCTTTTTCCACGGCTCCGGTTTCCATTTCTTCTTTGCTGGCACCCGAAGCAACAATCCGTTTATTGTCGGGTATGTTTTTAACAACATGCTCCGAAATCCCATTCGACTTAGGCTTCTTAGTAGTGCCTTCAGAGTTTTCTAAATCCGAGTCACATGGTTGATTCAACTTACTGTCAGCGGGCTGACCTGCTTTGTTTTTTTGAATGTCTTTCATTTTAAATAGGTTTAAATTCTTGAGTAAATTTTCACCCTGCAAAGATGAGTGGTATATGCAGGAAGACATTATACAATTCGGGAAAAGAATTGCATAATTCCTTTGTCTTTGCATTGCTCTACAGGTTCAAAGAATTTTAAGCAAAACAAGTGCCCCAAATTTATTTGCTGCGAAACTTATTCCCTAAATAATTTTTGGGGATGCAGGTAAATACATATTGGACAGACATTTGCTGCTGCAATACCTTATATTATTAAAAGGGGGGAAATTAGGTTGCTGTTGAATTTAATAGCAACCTTACGTGCAGCCTCACCTAAATTTTTAGTCGTACGTTTTTCAACAACTCCTGAAGTATGAATTTAAGACCTCTGAATGTGCTGCTTGCCGATGATGATACGGACGACTGCCTGTTTTTTAAACAAATATTGGAAGAATTGCCGCTCTCCACGCACCTTACCACCTTGCATGACGGAAATCAACTGATGGATTATCTTGTCGAAAATATAGAACAGCTACCGGATGTGCTTTTTCTCGACTTGAGTATGCCTAAAAAAACCGGCTTCGAATGTTTAGCGGAGATAAAAGAAAATGAAAAGTTGAAAAATATTCCCGTGGTGATGCTTTCAACGTTCTACCAACGCGATATTAAATATGAGCAGTCAATGATTCTCACACTCTCTCACATTGGAGCGGAGGATTACATTCGAAAGCCCGGTGATTATTCAAAACTCAAACAGATTATTCATGAGGCACTTATCAGAGTGGCAGATAAAAAATTGCTAAGTAAACAAGCGGAAAATGGCTAACAGTGTACCTATTCAAAAACGGTACAATACTTTCTAACAATCAATTGAAATAAACACATGAATGAAAAACAACTGAACATTCTGCTTGCCGATGATGATTCAGACGATTGTTATTTTTTTAAAGAAGCATTAAAAGAATCTACCCTAACCACACACCTTACAGTGGTGAATGATGGAGAGCAACTGATGCAACTGCTTACCAATGAAACAACCATACTGCCGGATGTCCTTTTCCTGGACTTGAATATGCCCCGTAAAAACGGCTTTGAATGTTTAGCTGAAATAAAGCGAAACGAAAAGCTAAAACAGCTTCCTGTAATTATTTACTCCACCACCTTTCACAAAAAGATTGGAGACCTGCTTTATAAAAACGGAGCGAATTACTATATAGGGAAGCCGTCTGAAATCGCACAGCTTAAAAATGTAGTCAGGCAAACGCTTACGTTTATTGCGGAGGGAAATACTTCGCAACCCAGCAGCGAAAAGTTTGTGCTTACAGTGGACAGTACTAATTCGAGAAGATTCTTTTGGTTTGATCATTTTTTTCTAATGCCTGTTGCCGATAAATCTTACAACCATGAAAACCAAACAGCCATCTGACACGGTCAACATTCTGCTTGCCGATGACGATGAGGACGATTGCATTTTTTTTAAATCTGCATTAGCAAAGTTGCCACTGTCCACGCAGCTAACTGCTGTGCATGACGGAGAAGAACTCATGAACCTACTCATTCTGGAAACAACCGAATTGCCGGATGTTCTTTTCCTGGACTTGAATATGCCTCGTAAAAACGGCTTTGAATGTTTAGCTGAAATAAAGCTCAACGATAAACTGAAAGACCTGCCTGTCGTAATCATCTCTACCTCCTTTGAGCAAGACAGGATAAACATGTTATACCAGAGCGGAGCACGATATTACATGCGTAAGCCCGGTGATTTTGCGCAGCTTAAACAGGTTATTCATAAGGCGCTTATACATATTACGCAAGAATGTTTTTTGCCTTCTACGCGCGAAAATTTTGTTCTGACTATGCAGCACACTCGGAACATTTAGGAAATCAGCAGAAGAAAAGAACTTCAGAAAAAATTTTATCACGTTTTTTAAAACAAAACAATTTGTTGAGTCACCCTATGGATACAAGAAAATCGGAGGAACTGATTATTGCTAACAAAGAACTTGCTTTTCAGAACAAAGAGAAGGAAAAGCGAGCAGCCGAGTTAATCATTGCCAACAAAGAACTTGCCTTTCAAAACAAAGAGAAAGAAAAGCGGGCAGCCGAACTAATTATTGCTAATGAAGAACTTGCTTTTCAAAATGATGAAAAAGAGAAACGAGCAGCCGAACTAATCATTGCTAATAAAGAACTTGCTTTTCAAAACGATGAGAAAGAAAAGCGGGCAGCCGAACTAATTATTGCAAACAAAGAACTTGCTTTTCAAAATGATGAGAAAGAGAAACGAGCAATAGAGTTAGGCATTGCTAATAAAGAACTTGCTTTTCAAAACGATGAGAAAGAAAAGCGGGCAGCCGAACTAATTATTGCAAAC
>JBKJJB010000240.1:0-4085 GCA_046598235.1 Chitinophagales bacterium | reverse complement strand
CTGCATCTGCACAAAAGTTCCTGAAACAGATTTGTCTATAATTAAGTTATAAAAATAACGGTTAGTGGTGTTCGAAAAATCTCCTTTTAATTGCTGTGTGGAGTTACCGATAAACTTAAAAGCCCTTTCGGTAGAGGTATTGTCGCTGCCTTTGGTAAACGAAGCGGCAGCATTGTTGGTGAGGTCACCCGTAATTTCTATCACTCCGTCATTCTGCAACGTAGCACCTGATAGATTTTCTATTTCACCTTCAACATGCAGCAGTGCATTTTTACCTACATAAAGCGAACCGCTGTCGCTGTATAATTCGTGCTGTGCGTGAAGATTACAGCCAAAAGAAATAAGCGATAACAGTAAAAGGATGCGCGATTTGATTTTGTGCAGCATAAAGATTGTCATGCACATCCTTTACTTTGTTACCGCTAATAGGTTGCAGTTTGGCTACAAGTGGCAGGAATGTTGAAACAGTCTCGAAAAAATAAACCCCGCCTTTGAAGGTGATGTCATAGTATTCGGTAAAAGATACATCCACCCTCTGTCTCGCAAAGCCGAGACATCTCCCGCCAGCGGGAGACAAGTATGCGTTTCTGTTTTGCAGATTGGCTTTAATAAGCGGGTTGTATTTGTCCTCCGCTCGCGGAGGTGGTGGTATTTATCCTCCGCTAGCGGAGGTGCCCGAAGGGCGGAGGTGGTTGTATTAAACTTATACAATTAAATTACCCTGCCAATCAGGCAGTCTGCGTGTAATGGCACAGGCAACCTACAAAAAAATCAGGTCAGCAAATTTATCTCCCTTGCTTTATTTTAGTGAGCGTACTGTTCAGTGCTTTATTGATGGAGGTGGCATCTTCTTCCGTCATATAACTTTCGGGCAAAAATATTTCGGCTGAATATTTTTCAACTTCTTCTAATGCCCGCAACCCTTTATCTGTAATTGTAATTTCTTTTGCGCGCTTATGGTTTGGATTAAATTCAGAGTTAAGTAATCCTTCCTGTTTCATTTTTTCAATCAACCGGGTAAGGTCAATGGTTTTATAAATCAGTTCAGTTTGTACGCGATTGATGGTAGTGCCATTCGGGGCAATTCGTTTAAGAATCTTTAAAACACTGAACCGCTGCGCAGTGAGGTTTTGCTTTTCGAAAATAGCTGCCTGATGTTTTCGTATAAACTCGGTAACAAACAACATATTTATTACCGCTTTATTGCGTTCTGTAAGCGTACTATCTGCCGAAACGGGTGTCTGCATTACCGGATGAAGTAACTTATCGGAATATGCCTTTGTTTTTTGATGAGGTGTATTTTTAGCAGGGATAGGAGTAACAGTACTGGTTAAAGGTTTTCTGGTTACTATTTCTCGTGATATGGCGGGTGCTAATCGTTTCAGATTATCCTTCATTATATAATCATTGGCTCCCAATTGCATCATAGCAGCAGCAATATCTTCTGAAACCTGCCCCGATACTAATATGAAAGGTGTATCTATTCCGCTGTCTCTTATCATTCGCAAGGCGGTTAACCCGCTAAACTGCGGCAAGTGATAATCGCACAGTATAATATCCCAATGTGATTTTAAGGCATCCATTATTTCAGGAACCGTATCAACTTTTAAATAGTTTATATCCGTCCAATGCTGTTTCAGATAATTTACAGTTAAGTACACATCATTCGCATCATCTTCAATCATCAACACATTAAGCTCTTTGTTCATGGTAAACATTTTAAATAAACAATAACCAATTGGCGGAGTTCTTTTACCGCTTTTTGGCAAAATTTTCTACCTCATTTACATTCACTCATTGGAATAATGGAAAAATGGATGATTGGAATAGCAATATTTGTCTTTCATCCATCATTCCATTATTCCAATTTACCCGCCAAAAATTAAGGATTATCTCTTCTTCCCACTTGGATTAACTCGTTCAAACGGCTTAAACAACAAAAACAGTAATCTATTTTTTCAAAGGGCTTTTGTTCAGCAGCATCCAGTAATGCCCTAAAGTGGTAACTGTTTTTACAAAATCATCGAACTCTACCGGCTTTACTATATAGCTGTTTACCCCTAACTTATAAGCGGTTTCAATGTCGGGGTCAAGATTGGAGGAAGTAAGCACTATAATAGGAATGGCTTTGGTAAGTTCATTCGACTTTAATTCGCGTACCACCTCTAAGCCCGATAATCGCGGCATATTCAAATCGAGCAGAATAAGATGCGGTAAACCGCCTACGCGTTTTTCGTACTCACCTTTGCAAAAAATAAAATCCAGCGCATCTGCCCCGTCAATTACATGTTCTATTTTATTGGCAAAATTAGCATCGCGCAAAGCTTTAATAGTAAGTTCGGCATCGGTGGCATTGTCTTCCACTAATAATATTTCAGTTGAGTTCATATAGATTATTTTTATTAAAAAATGATTACACCGATAGGAAACTGATTACACAGATTAGAAAATTGATTACAAAGATAATATTGTTCATACGGATAGTCTTTTCACTTCGCAGCTTTTGTTACCGAAATTGACGAGCAGCCCTGTTTTTATATTTGCCGCTTTTAAATAGGATAGCAATTGATATTCAAAAATCTTAGGCATATATTTTTCCACCGACTTTATTTCTACAATCACTTTCTCTTCCACCACCAAATCACATCGGAACTTTCCAATCTTTTTGTGGCTGAAATAAACGTCAAATTCACATTCCGTTTCAAATTTCAGACCCACTTCATCTAATTAAAGTTTTAGTGCGTTGTGATATATCTTTTCTAAAAACCCGGCACCTAATTCGTTATGCACTTTAAAACAACAACCAATTATCTTTTCGGTCAACTCATCTTTTTCCATCATAAATGCTTTATTATGATTACACCGATTCTTAAATGATTACACAGATAATACAGTTCATAGTGATATGAGTTTACAGTTATTCATCTGTGTAATCATATTCATCATCTGTGTAATCACTTACCCAAAGTAAAATAAAATGTAGCTCCTTTGCCAACTTCCCCTTCTGCCCATATTCTGCCCCCGTGTTTTTGAATGATGCGCTGTACAATAGCCAGCCCAACCCCGGTACCTTCAAACTGCTTGGCGGAGTGCAGCCTTTGAAACATGCCGAATAATTTGTTGCTGAACCGCATATCGAAACCCGCTCCGTTATCTTTTACGTAAAACACAGTTTCCTCACCCTCTTCGTAAGAACCAAAATGAACCATGGGGGATGTTTTTTGCCCGCTGTATTTAAAAGCATTCCCCAAAAGGTTTTGCAGTGCCTGTTTCATTAATATCGGGTCGCACAGTAACTTGGGCGTGTTGTCTATTACAATTTCCATGTTCAAATCAGAATAGGTTTGTTTAAGTTCCATAGCTACCAGATTGGCAAGTATGCTTATATCTGTTTCCTTCAGCAATAGTTCGGTGCTTCCTACCCGCGAATAGTTCAGTAAATCATCAATAAGTTCCCCCATTTTAGTCGCATTATCCCGCACCACGGCAAACAGGCGCATACCTTCCTCATCTAATTTAGAAGCGTAATCCCTCAGTAGAATACTTGAAAACCCGTGGATGGCTCGCAGCGGGGCGCGCAGGTCATGCGACACACAATAAGTAAAAGCTTTCATTTCATCATTCGATGCCTGTAGGGCAGTGGTGCGTTCGGCTATTTTTGTTTCCAGCGATTCGTTGAGTGCAATAATTTCCTGCTCTGCTGTTTTTCTTTCGGTTATATCCTGAGCTATACCATGCAAACCAATTGGTTTTCCGCTTGGATCAAACACAAATTTACTTTCTGAATGAATATACCGGACCGTTCCATCCCTTCTTAAAATGCGATGGTCAAAAGCATTACTTCTTAAAGTCTGTTGCTGTTCGTTTACCAATTTCATAACAAACTCTAAATCCTCCGGATGGATAAATGATTTCCATATTTCAAATGAATGTTGGTTATCACTAGTTTCAAGCCCGTAGATTCTGCATGCTTCTGCCGACCATATTGCTATACCGGTGGCAAAGTTTAACTCCCAACTTCCTAAATGGGCAGTTTCCTGCGCTTGTGATAACCTCACAAGCACATTGCTCATCTCTGCTTCGGC
>JBKJJB010000226.1:0-6499 GCA_046598235.1 Chitinophagales bacterium | reverse complement strand
CGATTAAAGACCATAACTGTTCGGAAGCCCTGAAAAAAGGACTGTCATGCCGAGGAACGAGGCATCTTGTATTCAACACTATAAACACAGAATACAAGTTCCCTCATTTCGCAGAGCCTCATTCGGGATGACAGCCGGTTTTGTCATCTACAACTGGTATCAAGTGGGCTTGATGGAATTATCAGAATGACAAAACTAATCTTCCGTACACTCGCGGTCTTTAAGGTCTAGAAAGGTTGCCATCTATCTTCTTACGGAATAAAATAAACCTCATACTCATAAGTCAAGGTTTTCTTTTCGTTGGCTTTAAGATTTACTTCCCACTTAATGTTTGATGTAGGGTTGATGTAGTTGTATGAGTTTATCTTTGTAACCTTAGCAGCATCGCTTTGCGCCAGCACCGTTCCGCTCAATGATTTAGTAATGCTTACGGTTACTTCTTTCTCTTGGTAGTTATCTGCGTTTACGGTTCCCTTCAAAGTTACTTTGCTGTAAGTAGTCTTGCCAATTTTCTTCGCATTGTCCGAGCGGTTCTTTTCTTCTTCCGAATTTTTCATAATGATATCAATGGCTTTTGATAAGCGGATATTGCTCGAAGAACCTACGGGGGTGTATTTCAATTCATCTTGCGCAATAAACTGATCTTTCTCATTTACCACCATTACCGAAGCAGTAGTAAGCGGAACAGAAGAAGTATTCTTTACTTCCAGCGAATGAAAAATATCAAATGGTCTTTCATCCTGCGGAACGAAACGGGTGTTGTAGTAATTAGTGATGTCGTAGATAGAGCCTTCGTATTTATCCTTGTATTCTACATTGCCCGCAAAAATGGGGAAGGTTCCCTTTGACTGATACGGCAATGAAATCTTTCCGAGTTTGTAGATATACATGTCGCCTGTCTTCTCGCCTTCGGTAGTATAGTTTTGTTCGAAATAGCCGTCAGCAGCAGGCATAGCTTCCTCTACCATAGCATTACTTTGCATATATCCTTTTGCCATTCGGCCACCTTCATAGTTACCGCCTGCTACTGTCAGGTAATCGTAAGTCATCGGGTCCATCTTTCCGCTGAAACTCATTTGCGGTGCGCCCACCACTAATTCGGTTTCGGCATCTTTCAATTCCTCGGCATAGTTCTCAACGGTGGCTTTCATTTCAAGGCGCGCATTCTTATCATCTTTCAAACGCAGATAATACGAAGGCAACCAATTGATACCACCCGTCATATATATTTCCTGCAACGAAACATTATCTGTGGGCTTTTCAGGTTTAAGCAACATCAATCGCTTTACACTATCAGCCATGTAGAAAGAAGAAGGGTCGTCTTTGAAATCGGTTTGGTAAATCTGCCCAACGTGCATTACTAAAGTTTTTCCTGCATCGGTTGTAAACTTCATCATGCCCGAATACAAATCGTAGGCGGTTACTTTTCCCGAAACTGTTTTGTCAATGCCCTGAGTAGGTGTATAGGAGAGAGTAACGGGTTTGTTCATGTTGCCAGCGATGTATTGCCATACCGAACTGCTTGGCGCTTTTCTCTTAAGCGTATCATTTTTAAACACCATGTTCTTTACCGAATTATCTTTTCCGGTTCCAATAAAGAAAGTGCCGAATAAGGTTTGCTCAGGAATTGGAAGTGTAACGTTTCCGTCTTTTACGGCTACCGTTCCTTCTTTCACCAGCATAGCAGTGGCGTTTTTAAATACGGTTACCTTTTTAATGGGAAGGGAATTTTGTGCAACAGCAAACAGCGATGCACTTGCAAACAACACAATGATTAATTTCTTCATGATTATAATTTTGTTCAAAGATGCAGGTTTGAAATGAATTCCATAATTCATAAATCTCTTTAGTACAACTTAACATCTGCTTTGTCTGTTTTCTTAGATTTGTGTATTGACGGATTAAAAAATCAGATGATGAGTGAGCATATTGTAAAGGTTATAGAATCAAATTTTATAACACATGATGTAAAACGCTTTTTGGTGGAGAAGCCGCTGGGATATACCTTCGTTCCCGGGCAGGCAACAGATGTGTCTATCAATCTTCCTGAGTGGAAAGACCAGTTGCGTCCCTTTACTTTTACAGGATTAAATAACTGGGAGCATCTTGAGTTTATGGTAAAGATTTACACCGACCATCCGGGTGTAACCAACATGCTTGCCCGTGTAAATGAAGGAGATGAATTGATTCTGCATGATGTGTTTGGTGCTATTCAGTATAAAGAACCCGGTGTTTTTATTGCCGCAGGTTCTGGCATCACACCCTTCCTTTCCATCTTCCGTGATTTATACAGAACAAAAAAACTGAGAGGCAACAGACTTATTTACACGAATAAAACTTCGCACGATGTTATAATGGGAGAGGAGTTGCAGACTATGCTCAAAGAAGATTTCATCAATGTTTACACCCGCGAAAATGTAATCGGTTTTCTCGACCGCAGAATTGACCGCGACTTTTTGATTGACAACATTTACGATTTCAGCCAGCGTTTTTATCTGTGCGGTCCCGATAAGTTTGTAAGCGATGTAAAAAATTTGCTAGTAAGTTTAGGTGCCGATATTGATTCGTTGGTGATTGAAAAGTAGAATCGTTATATGCTTTCTATAAAATCAATAGTTACTGTTACTCTTACTTTGTTTGCTGTGGTAGATATTATCGGCAGCTTACCGGTAATCATTTCTGTAAAGAAGAAGGTGCCTAACTTTCATCCTTTGTTAGTTACGCTGGCATCGGGTGTGCTGATGGTTTTCTTTCTTTATGTAGGAGAAACTTTCCTCGGCTTTGTGGGTGTGGATGTTCGTTCGTTTGCGTTGGCAGGTTCTATCGTTTTGTTTGTGCTGGCAATGGAAATGATTTTGGGCATCAATCTTTTTCGCACCAATCCGGAAGATGCCCGCTCGGGAAATTATGTGCCGGTTGCTTTTCCTTTAATTGCCGGTTCAGGAACACTTACTACAATTCTTTCGCTTCGCTCGGTTTATGGTTCTCTCGAAATTCTTATTGGTATTCTTATCAATCTTGTTATCGTATTTCTGGTGCTTAAATCAACCGACTGGATTGAAAATAAATTAGGTAACACGGCTCTTGCTGCTATCAAGAAATTCTTCGGAGTTATTCTTCTCGCCATCTCTATTAAGATTTTTAGCGCTTACGTTAAGTTCTGAAAAAGAAGCTTTACACAAACTTCACCTTGTATCATAGTTAGTATTTTATGTTACAATACAAGGGTTGCTGCGTATATCATAACGCTTACTGATAATAACGAGCGATTAAATAGAATGAAGAAACTTACCGCACCTGCCATTAGCTATCTGAATAATTTCTGGAATTGCCTTGTTCTTACCGGTGTAAATGAAGATGTGCCGAAAGATGAGGATAAGTACGTTCGGTTTACTAACGTAGTAGTAGTGCTTACTGCTTTTGCAGTAGCTTTCTATATTCCTTTCACTGTTTTGCAAGGTTATTACGCCCTCAGCCTTCTTCAGGCAGTAGATACTCTTTTTGTGCTTACTGCATTGTGGCTTAACCATAAGCATTATCACAAATTGGCTCGTCACGTTTATATTCTTGTCATTAATCTGTTTGTGCTTATCAATTCCTGTTTCATCGGTTTCGAAAGCAGGGTGCACGAGTTTTTTTACATCAGTTATGTAGTGCCTTTCCTTTTGTTTAGTGTAAGAGATTATAAGAATATCATTATAGGAGTACTGGTGGCTATTGTGTCGTTCAATATCTATCATCACATATATCCTTTATTTACTGCTTACAATCTTGACATGGCTACTCAGCTAAGTATGTATCAGATAAATATCTGGATGAAGTTTATCCTATTCGGTATTGCCATTTATATTCTTGCTTACTACAACTATACCAGCGAAAAAGAGCTTGCAGCTTCCAACAATAAACTGGAGGAGCAGACAACGGAACTAAAAAGGTCGAATGAAGATTTAGAGCAGTTTGCTTATATCGTTTCGCATGATTTGAAAGCACCGGTGCGTAACATCAGCAGTTTTATGAAGTTGTTGCTTTCGCGTTACAGCGATTCATTTACCGGAGATGCCCGCGAGTTTATGGAGCATTCACGCGTAAGTGCCGAACGTTTAAGTCAACAAATTGATGACTTGCTTTCTTATTGTAAGGTAGGGCGAAATCTTCCTCCAACATCTTCGGTAGATTTGGAACAGATGATTAAAACTATTAAGGCAGAGTTGAGCCTAAAGATAAATGAACGCAATGCGCAGGTAATTATCGAACAGACACTTCCGGTGCTTCATCAGGTTCATTCCAGCATGATTCATCATGTTTTTCAAAACCTTATTGATAATGCCATTAAGTTTAATACAAACGAAAGCACAGAAGTTCGTTTAAGCTGTAAGGAAGAAAACGATTGGTTTATATTCAGCGTGAGTGATAACGGTATTGGTATAGCACCTGAATATACAAGCAAACTTTTCCAGATGTTTAAGCGACTGCATAGTGACGACCAATTTAAAGGAACAGGAATAGGATTAGCGGTGTGCAAGAAAATTGTGAATTTCTACAAAGGCTCTATCTGGATAGAGAGTGCACTCGGAAAGGGAACTACTTTCTACTTTACTATTCCTAAAAATGTGACGGAGTCTATCCCGCATCTTACTCCGCAGGTTACTTATCAGGTTCTGAAAGCAGCTTAAAAGTATTATTGGCTAACCATCTATACTTGGGGCAAAAACTTATTTTCGCCCCTTTATAAAATTAACCTATGCCCTTACTTAATATTAAAACCTACCAGCGCAGAGCATCACGCAAAAAGAAAGAACTCTCTAAGTTTATCGTTAAAGTAGGCAAGTCAAAAACAAAAGGAATTCTGAAACTTGTTTCAGAAGTAGATAAAGAAGTGTGGAAAGAAATGGCGTGTTTAGATTGTGCCAACTGCTGCACCAAGATGACTCCTACTTATAACCGCAAAGACGTAAACCGTATTGCGAAACATTTTAAAATGACTTACAAGGAGTTTTATGATAAGTGGTTGACTACCGATGAGAATAAAGACATTGTAAACACAAGCCTGCCTTGTCAGTTTCTTGGAAAAGATAGAAAGTGCAGCATCTACGCTATCCGCCCTGATGATTGTGCGGGCTTCCCTCATTTTACGCGTAAAGATTTTCGTTATCAAGCACAAGAAAAAACTTTTACAGGAAATCTTTCTCTATGCCCTGCCACATTGGTGTTTGTTGAGAAATTGAAAGAGCGGATAGAAGCGGATGCTTAGTCACTCCATTTCTTTCTACTTGTAAAGAAATTTCTTTCTGCCATCTTTGTTTCATCAGTAAATCAAATTCGGAAAATGAAATATTACAACAACATTGTTGATACGATTGGCAGAACACCTTTGGTGAAACTCAACAAAATCACAAAAGATATTCCGGGATTGTTTTTAGCAAAGGTTGAATACTTCAACCCGGGCAATTCAATTAAAGACCGCATTGGAATTAAAATGGTGCTCGATGCCGAAGCTAACGGCAACCTGAAACCGGGAGGAACCATCATAGAATGTACTTCGGGTAATACGGGAATGGGGCTGGCGCTTGCTGCTATTGTGAGAGGTTACAAATGTATTTTTACTACTACCGATAAACAGTCAAAGCAAAAGCTGGATATTCTTCGTGCGCTTGGTGCAGAGGTAATTGTTTGCCCTACCAATGTTGCACCTGAAGATTCAAGGTCATATTACTCTGTGTCAAGGCGATTGGCCTCAGAGGTTCCGAATTCTTTCTTAATGAATCAGTATGATAATCTCAGCAATCGTCAGGCGCATTATGAAAGTACTGGTCCCGAAATATGGGAGCAGACAGAAGGTAAAGTAACGCACTATGTTACTACCATAGGCACAGGAGGAACTGTAATGGGAGTGGCGATGTATCTGAAAGAAAAAAATCCTGCGGTGCAGGTGTTGGGTATAGATGTGTATGGCTCGCTCTTGAAAAAGTTTCACGACACAGGTGAGTTAGATACAAAAGAAGTTTACCCGTATGTAACCGAGGGAATAGGAGAGGACTTTATCCCTCAGAATTACGATATGAAATATATCGACCACATTGAGCAGGTTACGGATAGAGATGGTGCGGTAATGGCGCGCAGACTGGCAAAAGAAGAAGGCATCTTTTGCGGCTATAGCGCAGGAACTGTTTTGCAGGGATTAGTTCAGTTGAAAGACAGATTTAAAAAAGATGATGTAGTGGTTATTATTCTTCACGACCACGGCAGTCGTTACCTTACTAAAATTTACAATGACGATTGGATGCGTGAACGCGGATTTTTGACCGATGAAGTAATTACTGCCAAAACAATTCTTGAAAGAAAGAAAATGCGTGAGCTTGTTTCGGTTGAACCGAAAGAAACAGTTGCAAGTGCATTTAAGAAAATGAAAGAACTGCACATTACGCAGCTTCCGGTAATGGAAGGAGAGAAGAATGTAGGCAGCGTTACTGAATACAGAATTCTGCAATTGATGTTGGAG
>JBKJJB010000050.1:0-4753 GCA_046598235.1 Chitinophagales bacterium | reverse complement strand
GGCTGAGTTTATTCGCTCATGGAAACGCGGAGATTTTAAAAAGAAGTAATTCGTGGTACTATTTTTCCATTCAACTTTATTACTTACTTTGAATAATGTATCTTAGGAAAAATCGCTCCTGCTTTGTATTTTCTTTGCTCTTTGCTCTTTGCTCTTTATTCTTTTCCTCCTGCAATTCCTGTAACAACTCTTCTGATACTAAACAAAAATTCTTCCGCTACAATCAAAGCAGCGGCATTGCTTCTCTAGACCCTGCTTTTGCTAAAGACCAATCTACCATTTGGAGTTGTAATCAATTATATAACTCGTTGGTAGCTTTAGATGATAATCTGAACACGCAGCCTTCCATTGCAAAAAGTTGGGAGATTTCGGAAGATGGAAAGACCTACACTTTCCATTTGCAAACGGATATAAAGTTTCACAACAATGAATGTTTCGAAGGCGGAAAGGGGAGGAGCGTGAATGCTAACGATGTGGTGTATAGTTTCAAACGAATCATTGACCCCAAAATTGCCAGCCCCGGTGCATGGATTTTTAATAACAATGTTGATGCAACAGAACCCTTCAAAGCGATTGATGATTCTACTTTTCAATTGAAACTGCTCAAGCCTTTTCGTCCCATGCTCGGAATTATATCCATGCAGTACTGCTCGGTAATTCCAGCAGAAGCGATAAAGAAGTATGGAGCCGACTTTCGTTCTCATCCGGTTGGCACAGGTCCTTTCAAATTTAAGAACTGGAAAGAAGGTACAGCTTTGATATTAGTGAAGAATGAAAACTATTTTGAGAAGGACGAAAAAGGAAATGCACTTCCGTATCTCGATGGTATCAAAATCAGCTTTATTGATAACAAGAAAACGGAGTATCTCAGCTTTAAGCAAAACGAACTCGATTTCATCAACAGCATTGATGCCAGTTATATAGATGAAGTGCTGGATGAAGACGGTAACATGAAGCCGGAGTTAAAAGATAAATTCAACCTGCTCAAAACACCTTATCTCAATACAGAATATCTGGGGTTTCTCACCTCATCCGCCCTTCGGGCACCTTCTCCTAAAAAAGGAGAAGGAAATACAAATCCATTGCTCAACAAAAAACTTCGTCAGGCAATCAATTATGGTTTCGATAGAAAAGAAATGTTGAAGTACTTACGAAATGGTGTTGGCAAGCCTGCTGAGAGTGGTTTCACTCCTTTTGGTCTTCCGAGTTTTGATGATGATAAAGTTAAAGGATACACTTATGATTTACCCAAAGCAAAACAATTGTTGAAAGAAGCGGGATATGAAAATGGCAAAGGGTTACCTGAAGTAAAACTATATACCAATGAAACTTACAAAGAGTATGCACTCTTTATCAGCAAACAGTTAGAGCAATTGGGTTTAAGAATTAAAGTGGAGATTTCTCAACCATCTATCCTGCGCGAATGGATGAGTCAGGGAAAAGTTGATTTCTTTCGCGGTAGCTGGCTAGCAGATTATCCCGATGCGGAAAATTACTTTGCGGTATTCTACAGTAAGAACGGCTCACCGCCAAACTACACCCGCTTCAGCAATAAGCAGTTTGATGAGCTGTACGAAAGGGCGCTTGCAGAAAACGATGATGTGGAGCGTTTTGAAATCTATCATCAAATGGAAAGAATAATTATTGACGAAGCCCCGGTTGTTCCTCTTTATTATGACGAAGTACTTCGCTTCTCGCAAAAAAATATTGAGGGGCTTACCGCCAATGGTTTAAACCTTCTGAATTTAAAGAGAGTGGCTATAAGGTAATAGCAACATAGCTCGCCTGCTTAATCAAGTTCGACTTTGGGAAGGAGAGACGAGTTTTGGCTGAAATTGGAGGGTTATGGATTTTGTAGGACAGTTACTGTGTAGTTTGGCGAGGGGAGATAGTTATTCCTTTGCCCGATGCACTACCATCTGATTAAATGGTATGACGATATTCTGTTCTTTAAAAAGCTTAGCTATTTCAAAACGAATCTGGCTCTTAACGCTTTCGATGCGAAACATGTTGTAGCTGTAAAATATCAACTGAAATTCAAATGAAGAGGTTCCGAATTTATTCAGCCGCACGGTGGGTTTATACACTTCATCCGTTAGTGTATGTGAATTGCTGAGGGCAGCCTGAATCAAAACTTTCTCTACCAGGCGCGTGTCCGAAGAATAATCAACACCCACCTCTATAGTAAACCGACTGGGCAGTTGGTTGGCTGTCCAGTTAATTATTTCTTCCTCAGTAAACTTATGATTAGGAATAATCATCACGTTATCTTCGCGGGTAGTTACTTTCGAAGTGCGGAGTGATATTTCGTTTACCTTTACTACCATTCCATCCACTTCCACCACATCATCCACACTAATAACTCCTTCCACCAGTATAGCAATACCTGCAATAAAGTCTTTAAAAATATCCTGAAGCCCTAATCCAATACCCACCAACAGTGCTGCTGAACTTGCTATAAGGAAAGTAATGTTTAATCCCAGCGATTGAAGAATAAATACAATCGTAACTGTCCAGACAAAATATTTCACCAATTGAATAACCGAAAGATGCCTTCTGTCGGTAGCAGATGTTCTTTTGATGGAGCGGGTTAGCACCAGGGCGATAACTTGAATTAGTATATAGGCGGCAACAAAAATGGCTACGGCTGTAAGTACATTGCCAACAGTCAGTGAAAACACTTCGGTAGAGATGATTTGTTTTTTGAGTATTTCTTTCATTCCCTGGTGCTTTTAATAAACCATTGCAAGTTAACTTTTGAAATTAGAACGGGAAGAAATACGGAATGATGATAGAAGCCAGAATCCAGAACAAAATGTTTAATGGCGTACCTACCCGTAGATAATCTTCAAACTTGATACGAGATGCTTTTTTCATCAGCATGACAGCGCCTTTTTTGTTTTGTTCCTTAGCTTGTAGCTACCGAGTAACAGGCATTATATACCATCCAGATATTTATCAGGATATAAGCCGCAAGTAATACTCCGCCCACAATTATATTATACTTTTCCACTATCTTAGTATCGCCTCCTTTAACCATCCGAACCGAGAAAACGGAAAATGCTATCACCAGAAAAATATAAATAAGAGTAATGCCATGCAGTGAATCTGCTAAAGTAAAACTGTTAGACTCGGGAAGAGCGGAATCAATAATGTATTTATTGCCTATAACTGCGAAAATAGCACCCACCCCTAGAGTAAGACGCGAATCCCTGCTTTCCGGATGAATATAAAAGCAAATGGAGGCAATAAGGAAAGAAATGTACATGCCCAGAAACACTTTTATGAATAACTCCCACGAATGACGATGAACAGATAGCACTGCTCTGTAAACGCTATATTCTGAATGCGGTTCATTTAGTGCAGGGTCTCCAAAAGAGGTTTCATATTCCTTAATGTCTGTTTGAATATTGAAACTATCTTTTTCCCATTCCATCAAAAAGTATTTTCCATAATGCTCGCCAAAAGTATCGGCTTCAAAAACCAATGCTTCCGAATCATACATCGAATTTTCTATGGAGAACCGCAGTTTCTGCCGATCAAACGGAAAGTTTTGAATCTTCCAAGTGCCTTTCATTACACATTGCAGTTTCATTAAAAGATAGATACTGCCATCTTCCAGTGTATCGAGGGTGGCATACGACTTTTCAAACTTTTTAGCCATGGGTACCTCAAGGTTTTTCATAAAGTCAAACTCAGCTCTTTTGTATTTGAGCCACAGCCATAAGTTAATAGAATATTCTTTTTGCCTGAAATCTATATCATGAACGCTGGTCACATAAATCCCCACTTTCACTGTGTCGGGTTTGGTTTCCTCCGCAAAAGAATTTGAAATGAAGAAACTGGAGTTAACCAGAAAGATTACAAAAAGAAGAAGCACCTTTTTCATTTTCATATTATTTACCGAAAGGTAGAATACCAATCGAATGTAAGCGAAAATAATAATCGTAAACACGCAAGTTGCTCATTACATAATTTTCTCTTCTTTGCCTTATGTCACTTTTCATCGCCTCTATAAATTCGGGTAGCAATGGCAATTGCTATTATGTGGGCAACCATAAAGAAGCAGTGTTAGTGGATGCTGGCATCAGTTGCCGCGAAACAGAAAAGCGAATGGCTAAGCTGGGCTTGGAGATGAAGTGCGTAAAAGCAATTTTTATTTCGCATGAACATGCTGACCACATCAGCGGTTTGCCTGTGCTGGCAAAAAAATATGGATTGCCCGTTTATATAAGTGAAGCTACATTGCGCAACAGCAGAATGATGTTGCCGGAACAACTAATTCGGCATTTCGATAACCAACCAGTCAACATTGGTGCATTGCGTGTAACAGCATTTGAAAAGCTTCACGATGCAGCCGACCCCTATAGCTTTGTTATTGAAAGCTGCGGAATAAAAATTGGCGTGTTCACCGATATTGGTAAAGCGTGTAAACAGGTGGTTCATTATTTCAAGCAATGCCATGCAGTGTTCCTCGAAAGCAATTACGATGAACAAATGTTGGAGAACGGTGGTTATCCGATTCACCTAAAAAAGCGCATCAGTGGCGGTAAGGGGCATTTGTCTAATACGGAAGCATTGGAATTATTTGTAGCGCACCGCGCACCTTATATGAGCCACTTACTCTTGTCGCATCTTTCGCAACAGAATAATCGCCACGAGTTGGTGCTTGATTTGTTCAGTCCTTTTGCAGATGAAGTGACTATTGCAGTTGCTTCTCGTCACCAGGAAAGTTCCGTTTATCATATTCAGC
>JBKJJB010000014.1:0-12767 GCA_046598235.1 Chitinophagales bacterium | reverse complement strand
GAAGGCGCGCAAGTCAGTGGCTAAATATTTGAATGCTTCTACCTCCGAAGTGTTTTTTACCGGATCGGGAACCGAAGCTGGTAATATGATCATTAAATGTTCGGTGCGCGACTTGGGTGTAAAACGAATTATTTCTTCCCGTATTGAACACCACTGCGTATTATATTCTGTTGAAACTGTGGCAGCCGAAGGAATAAAAACAGAGTATGTAAAGTTAGATGAGCAAGGGAGAGTTGATTTAAGTAATCTGGAAGCATTGCTGAAGAATTCGACAGAGAAAACGTTAGTAAGCCTGATGCATTCGAATAATGAAATAGGAACTATGCTTGATTTAGAAAGAGTAGCCGGACTATGTCAACAACACAACGCGTACTTTCATTCCGATACGGTGCAAACTATTGGCTACTTTCCATTTGATGTGCAGAAAACAATGATTCACTTTCTAAGCGGCTCGGCTCACAAATTTCACGGACCCAAAGGAGTTGGGTTTGTTTACATCAATAGCGAGGCAGGTATTAAACCGTTTATAGATGGCGGCTCGCAGGAGCGCAACATGCGCGCAGGAACCGAAAATGTAAGCGGCATTTTTGGTTTGGGCAAAGCACTGGAAATAGCTGCCGAACACATGCAGCAAAATAAAATCTTCATCATTGGATTGAAAAAATATATGATGGAGAAACTGAAAGAGGAAATAAGCGACATCTATTTTATAGGAGATACAACCGATGAAGGATGTAATTATAAAGTGTTGAGTGTTTCACTTCCTCCCGATGAAAAATCGGAGTTGATGCTTTTTAATTTAGATATAGCGGGCATTGCAGCAAGCGGAGGAAGCGCTTGCAGTTCGGGTTCAGAAAAAGGCTCACACGTATTGGAAGCTATCGGAGCTGACCCAAAGCGTAAAGCAGTTCGTTTCTCTTTTAGCAAGTTCAATACTAAGGAGGAGATTGATTATACTGTAGAAGTATTAAAGAAAACTTTGGATTCTTCTGTATCCCACAAAGCAATTACAGAAACTAATTGCTGAAATTTTATTTCTGAAAAACAAGCGTTCTTCTAAAAGTTGCTTTATCCGTTTTTAGTTGAAGCAAATAACAGCCCGAAGGAATTTCTCCTAAAGCTATTTCACTTTTCATCTTTTCAATCGTAGTAGTGTAAATCAGTTTGCCCGAAATATCGAAGATGTTCAACAGCGCAATTACATTTTTCCAGCCATTAAGAGCTATTACAAAATTTCCGTTAGAAGGATTAGGTGAAACGGTGAATGACCATTTTTCTGTTTCGGCTATACCGCTGCAAATGGTTACTTCTACATCTTCATTTGCCGTATTGATGCATCCGTTATTATCAGTATATGAATAAGTAATTACATGAACTCCGGTACCTGCCGATGCGGGGTCAAACATGCCTCCTGTAACTCCTGTTCCAGAAAAAGTTCCACCCGTTGGGCTTCCGCCAATTAAACTGTATGCCGGAATATTATCGCAAGCTACATCTGCATTTCCCGAAAGCGTTACAACAGGTAGCGGATGAATAATAACAGTAATTGGAGTAGAAACTGCGGTGCAGGTTCCCGATACAGTTACAGTTACTATATAACTTCCACCGGCAGTTACATTTATGTGTTGAGTGGTCGCATTATTGCTCCACAAATAAGCTGTTCCGCTGGAAGCAGTTAAATCAACATTGCCTCCCTGACAGAAAGTAGTAGCTCCTGATGCAGTTATTCCTGCTACTGCATTATTGCTTACAGTAACGGTAACAGGAGCGGAGATAGCAGTGCATGAATAACTATCGGTAACAGTAACCGTAAAGTTTCCATTTGCCGAAACCGTAATACTTTCGGTAGTGGCATTATTGCTCCAGTTATAACTCATACCTGTGGGAGCCGAAAGAATAACACTCTCTCCGGGGCAGATAGTGGTTGGTCGGTCGGGAGTGATAGTGGCATCGGGCGCACTATGCGCAATAACATTAATGGAGTTAACACTGGTGCAATTATTTGCATCGGTTACAGTTACCAGATAATTTCCTGTTTGGCTTACAGTAATAGATTGTGTAGTGAAATTATTACTCCACAAATAAGAAATATTCGATGCAGCAGTAAGCGTTACGCTTCCACCGGGGCATAAATCAGTGGTTCCGTTAGGAGTAATAATAGCAGAAGGTGCAGGATAAAGGGTTATGATAGTAGTTAACGAAGCAGCAGAACAATTATTTCCATCGGTAACAGTAACCCTGTATGAACCGCCTTGCGTTACTACGATGCTTTGCGTAGCCTCGTTGTTGCTCCAGTTATAAGTTGCTCCTGCCGAAGCATTGAGCGTTACACTTGAACCGGGGCAGAAGACAGTGGCTCCATTAGCAGTAATCGAAGCAACCGGAGGGGTGCGAACAGTAGTAGTAACTGCCGAAGAAACAGCCGTGCAATTATTTGCATCGGTAACAGTAACTGTAAATGAACCGGCTTGACTTACATTTATACTTTGTGAAGTAGCATTGGTACTCCATTGATAAGTGTATCCTGATGGTGCGGTAAGCGTTACACTTTCACCCTGGCAGATTGTAGTTGACCCAAAAGGTGTAATAGTGCTTACAGGAGCGGAAGCAGTTACACTAACCGCACTTGAGTTAGTATAGCAACCATTGTAAATTTGCACCATATAACTTCCCGATGTATTTGCACTGTAAGAAGAAGAGGTAGCATTTAAAATAGGAGTTCCGTTATTAAACCATTGGTAAGAATATCCGTTGCCGGTGCTGGCATTTAAGGTAACGCTGTTGCCCGGGCAAACGGTGGTTGAACCAACCGGTGTAATTACAGCAGTAGGAGATGCCATTACGGTTACAGCTATGGTATCGCTCAACGAACTGTTATTGCCAAGCGAAATAAGCGCACTGTAATTTCCAGCTAGTGTAGCAGTGTACGAAAACTGATTAGCGTTGCTAAGAAGATTGCCGTTGCGTAACCATTGGTAAGTGTATCCCACTCCTTCAATCATTTTTAAAACCACCGACTGCCCGCTGCAAAAAGTAGTAGCTCCCTGCGGAATTACTCTTCGGTCAATTATCAAATCTTCATCGCCATTTTGATAAGGCATAACTCCAAATCCTACTATCATCATTTCATCGGTAGTAGATTCTCCGGCTGTTACGTTTTGGGGAGGAGTACTTGGATTATCGGGATTGCTAGAAGTATTATCATAATTAGCTACCGCTTGCCATTTATATCCACTGGGAACTTTTACTGCATTAGGAAATACATACGTGTCCTGCCAGTGAAAATCCCAATCGGGAATATTTACAAAGCGAACGGTATCAAACGGAGCCGTGGTTTTGTTCGCCCAGCTTTTAATGGTTCTTCCTATTAAGTGCATGTGCGGGAAAGCAGAAAGAACTGTGTAATTAGTTGGAACAACCTGCTGCTCGTAATAAGTCCGGGTAGTATTTGCAGGAATATTAATGGATGCATTAATGTTCTGTAAATGGTTTAAAACAGGCAATACTGTAATATCCCGCTGCGGAACTGTAGTCAACTTAAAATTGATGCGAGTACTATCCGTTAATCCATTGCTCCCTGCGGGATAGTGAACCTGCACCACAATATTGGTATTAGCCGCAAGGCGAAAGCCCGTGCTTACCGGAGTGTAATAAGGCGAAGACCCCGGAGTCCATCCTATAATCAGTTTAGATGCTGCCGAACCGCTTCCACCTGCATTGGTATATCCTGGACCTGTTTGTGCTGCATCTAATTGAGCAGGCACATTAGTTGAATCCTGAAACACAAGAACGTGATGCACAATATGCGTATTGCCCGGTATTACTTCTATAGCAGTAACATATCTTCCGGCAGGTATGTTGGTAGTTATAGGAAAGTTGCGATAAACATCGCTGTTAGATGTAACAGTGTATGTTGGAATCCGTACTGTTAAATCAACTGTTCCTAAACTTGAAGCATTGGTATAGGTAGGTTGCGTGGGCGCAAGAGCTACATCACCCTGCATTCTTCCACCGGCTACCCATTGCGAAATTTTATCAATGTCGGCTTGAGGCAACACGCGCTCGTGTGCAAAGTGTTTGTAGTTTTCATCGGGAGTCCATGGGGGCATGGTTCCAGCAGCTGTTTGCTGTTCCATTAAAAAGCCATAGGTGTGGGCATCTGCAAAAGTGAGCAATGAGAAATGTCCCGCCCCGCCTGGGTGATGACACTTAGTGCAGTTAGCGTAAAGTATAGGTGCAATATGTTGCGACCATGTAATGGTTTGTGCGTTTACATTACAATAAACGCCAATGGTTGTAATAAGAAGTAAAAGCTTTTTCATAGGATAATTTTCAAAATAAAGATAGCAAGATTACCGAATGGGTTGAAGGAATTGTTGGTGTTGTGGATGTAATGTTAACTTAACTCTATGCAGGACAGAATCTAAGTAATAAAACGAAGTATCTTGTATTTATGTGAATTGTAGAATACAAGATTTCGCATTACGCAAACCTTCATTCGAAATGACAGCACTCTCGTTGTGGACTATTTCAAGCAAAAACAGAAACAACAGGTTGGGTAGGAAAATTTTCTTCGTACGTTTTTATGAATTATAGATTAAAACTAAAACCTATTTCAAAAAAGCAGATGGGTTTAAATCCTTTTTTAGAAATAAGAAATGGCTGTACTTATTTCTTGCGTAAGATTAAGTTAGTAAGGACTCTTAAACGTTGGAATATTTTCCGGCAGCTTAAAATCTTTGTCTTCAAGTTTCATTGCCTTTACGTCTATTGCAATACTTTCTAAAGTAAACTGTATCTTATCTATCACAGATTTCAATGGGAGGGCTTTTGAGACTTTTAAAAATTCGTACCAGTTGCCGTACACATGTTTATCGTAGAGCGAAATGTCAACACCAAGTTTTGAATTGAAGTAGTATTTCTGAATTCCATACTTACAAGTCAAAATAACTTCGTCACAACTATAATCAAGAACTTTTATTACACCTTTATTTACCTCAACTTTTAAAACGCTATCCGTATATATGCTTCCATCGTTCCATAAAGCAGTTTCAGAGTTTGACATTTTGGTGTAAAGTTTATTGTCTGAGTTATTGTAAAGCTGCCATTCAACAAACGAGCCGTTGTAAGCTGATTTATAACTCCCGCCCTTAATGCGGTATTCCTGCCTGGTGCCAAGCGTTGAATTGAATTTCTCATCTGTCAAGGATGGGAGTTTGCTTTTGTAAGTGTTTTGATAGATGATTATGCCTTCAAAAGGTTGGGCGTAAAGTGCCGCAGCAATTAAAATTGTGAACGGGAGTGCCAAAATTTTTTTCATTTGCTAGTTGTTTGTTTAGTAGTATCAATCCTCGGTTTGCAGAAATCCCTTTTTCTTCTCCAGAGACTCTGTGCTAAGTTAGTTTAGTCTTTGGATTTTCGCAGAGTTCTCTTCAACATATTCTACATGATGGAGAATGTTTCCGGAGAAGACATTGAGGTTTAAAACTAAAATCTATTTCAAAAAGGCAGATAGGTTTTAAATCTTTTTAGCAATAGCAGAAGTAATGTGTTTTGACGCAATTAATGTTTTGGGATGAAATACTGAGATTTAAAAATGATAATTATTTCAACCTGTTAAGCAAATTCTTTTTAGTAATAGCAGAAGCGGTTATCAGCCCGCTGAAAAGCGCACCGCCTACTCCGCAGCTTACAATATCCTGCCCTGTTAGGTAGAAGTTTTTAATAGCTGTACGCGGGCGCAGATATTTTTGTTCAAAACGTTTGGTGTTGTGGTCTATCCCATATATTTCGCCATAGCCATAGTTGGCAAAGTGCGCGGTACTGAGAGGAGAGGATAGTTCGTAGTAATCAATCTTTCCGCGCAACTCGGGATGATGCTTGTAAAGTACTTCGAGCAAACGCTGCGCAGTTTTTTCTTTAAACTCTTTGTAATCTTCACCGCGTTTCATCCAGCGTTTGTCTTTCCATTGCTCGTACCAGGCAAAAGGTGCCAGCGTTACAATTTCAATAGTAGTTCGTCCCGGCAGGCGGTTTTCCCAATCGGGGTCTTTAGAAGAAGGAAACGAAACATAAACCACTGGAAAAGGCGCATCGGGATTGTTTACATAATCGTTTACATTTTTATCGTGGTCATACTCATCAGGAAAAATCCAATAGTTGGCTTTGCCTAACTTTAGTTTCTCGTTCGATTCATTAATACCTATATACAAACACACATGCCCCACCGATGGAGTAAGGTTTTTGAAAAGCTTTTCTGTATCAAGCTTTTGTTGTTGCTGTTTGGGCAATAGTTTTTGATACGTGTTATAAATGCCTGTGTCGCTTACTACTACGGGGGCAAAATATTCGTTGTTGTCAAACATTTTTACACCCACCGCTTTTCCGTTTTTTACTATCACCTCTTTTACTTCGGCATTGGTAAAAATTTCTCCGCCTGCATTTAAAATAGTAGGTGCTACTGTTTTAAAAATCTGTTGCGCTCCGCCAATCGGGTAGCTCGCTCCTTTCATGTAGTGCTTTACTAATGGTGCGTGCATCAAGAAACTACTTTGAGCAGGCGGCAAACCATAATCTCCATACTGCCCGGTGAGTACGCCTATCAGTTTTTTATTTTTAGTAAGCGATTGTAAAACTTCGAGGGTTGTTTTGTTTCCTGTTAAACCCTTCTTGCGTAAAAAATTGCCGAAGAAAAAACTAAGCCAGTTGGGCAGAATTTTTTCTGCCATAAACAGGCGCATACTTTTTTGGGTAGAATAAATTAAATCAACATAAGCATCAATAGCCGCTTCTTCACCGGAGAAATACGATTTCATTTTTGCTTTAAACTCATCTACTCCCGCCATTATATCGTAACGCTGATTGCCGAAAAACAAAATATCGTACGGGCTGTCCATTTCTTCCCATTTCATTTTGCCATCGGTAATGTAGTGGAACATCTTATACAACTCGGTATGCTCGCGGTGCATGTCACCTACATAATGCACCCCCACATCCCATTCATATTTGTTGCGGTTAAATACGTGTGTAAATCCTCCGGGCGTATAGTGGCGCTCTAACACCAGCACTTTCTTTCCTTCTTTGGCTAAGAAAGCAGCAGTGGCAACACCGCCCATTCCCGAGCCTATTACAATAACATCGAAAGTCCCTTGAATTTTTTCCTGCTTGTATGATTTGGTAAGTTCCATGCAATAAATTTAAATTTCTTCTGTGTTGAATACAAGGTGAAATTTATTCTCGGTTCCTCTTAATTTTCTTAATCACGGTTTTGATTATTGCTCCTAACAGGGGCAATGAGTAAACCATATTTACAAATAGAATTTTATTGGTTTTTCCGTTGTATCCTTTCGGACACATCACAAATGATTTGATTGCGTAGTTATAAAAAAGCAGCCGGTTCTTTTCGGTCACAGCTTGTAATGCTAAGTGAAAGTAACACATGCTCAAAAGCCGCCATCTGTCTTTTAGCGGAAGTTTCCATTTAAAAATTTCTTTCGCAAATATTTTTTTGAAGTAAAATATTTGCTTATTCCATTTGTTGTTGTCGCTGTGCGTAAAGCTGTCGGGGGCAGCAACGTAAACAGTTGTGCGCACAGGATGTTGAAATGCGTTATAGCCCGCGGCTATTATTCGCATAGAAGTGTCCATGTCTTCGCCAATTACAATGTCTGTATCAAATGAAATATGGTTAAATATATTTCTATGAACTGCCCATCGTTGCGGATTTACTGTGTAGTGCAAAAAATAAGAATATGGATTATACTGCTCAAATACCGGGCAACATCTGTCGGAGCGAACACCATCGGCACTTTCATCAAATGCGTTGGTGAAAAATATGGCTTCGGGAAATTTTTTTGATTGAATAATTTTATAAAGTTCGCTCAAATGATTGGGCAAGTGATAATCATCGCTATCCAAAAAGCAGATATATTTTCCCATTGACGCTGCAATGCCGATATTTCTTGAAGCACAACGTTCCTTGTTTGCTTCATTATGTATTGCTTTTATTTTTGGATGATGAATAGAGTCAATAATTTTTTTTGTGCCGTCTGTGCTTGCATCATTTACCAATATTAATTCCCAACTTTCAAATTCCTGTTTCAAAATGCTATCAATGGCGCGGGTGATGTATTTCTCGCGGTTGTAAACGGGAATAATTACAGAAAAGAAAATATCGTTTGATAAGTTGGTTTCTGTGTTTTGCATTAGTGAATTATTGAATAAAAGGAATGTCAGCGACTAAAATTCCTGCAGAGACTATGTTTATATTGATTTTATATTTCTTAGAATATTCATGCGCGATGTAATGAAATTATAGTGTGTTAAAACATAAATCAAACTCTTTACATCGCCAATTGAATTGAAGTAAGAGATGGTTGTGTCGGACACTTCACTTTTATCAATATACCTTCTTTGACGAATAATATTCACGGTTTGAAATTTAAGATGTTCAAATAGAGTGCGAACAGAAACAGTGTGCTCGGGTGAGTTATAAAATCTGAAATATACATACGTTTGCCCAATGGCGACACATAACTTATGAAATCTATCTACACTGAACCGCTCAAGAGGCATATAGTGCTTGCACACTAAATTTTCATCGTACCATATTTTATACTGCATTTTTTTTGCAATCATACAGAGTTCAACATCTCCGCCAGAAGTCATTTTTGTTCCCTTTCTGTCTTCCAGTAATAATTTATATCCGGCTGCCTTTATTTTTAGGAATATCTCTTTTCTATAAACAGAGCCGGCTCCCCACACATAGCTGTTAGTATGTGTTACATCTCCCGATTCCTTTGCTTGTTTGCCTATTGCGAAATATTTTTCTCTTTCAATAAACCACTGAGGAGGCGGAGTTTCGTATACCGGTTCACTGCTGCCTCCAAGTACACCTATTTCCGAAAAATTATACATGATGGTGAATGCTTTATCAATGTAATCTTCAGCCAACCAATTATCATCGTCACAAAACAGCACACAATCATATTTCGCTTCCGATACACCTTTTTGTCTTGCTTGCGATAAACCGGGTTCATGTTCATCAACTATCTTAAAAGGTATGTTGCTATTAAGATTATCCCAAATTGTTTGAGCTACAGTTGGTGTGTTATCTGTTGAGTTATTATTAACCAAAACAATTTCCCAAGTAATTTTTGAAGTTGTTTTTTGATCTGCCAAATGCTGTAAAGTGGACTTTATACGCTTTGCACTATTGTAACAACAGATAATTACCGATATGCCTTTATCCATTGTGCTACTTGCTTTAATCAAAATTTTATAGAATGGTAGTACCGCACTGCTTGATAATACAGTAACCCAAACCAGTCATTCTTTTTTAAAAATTCAATGGCTGTTGCTCGGCATAAAGAAATTGGTTCTATGGTAGCTGTTTTATTATTTCCGTCAAAAAAGAAGGTTCCGAGTACAAGTGGCACTGATTGTATCTTGAATTTTTTATATGCGCTTAGTAAAAATTCAAAATCCATGGTGTAATGATTTGCTTCATTAAACCCTCCAACAGTTTCCTGAACGATTCTTTTATAAAAATAAGTTGAAGCGTTCAAAGGAAACGTGTATTTATAATGGAGAAGAATTTTCCAATAACTCACTTCCGGTGTCCATTCATATATCAACCCGTCATTATTTGCAATCCTTCCCTTACCTACTACAAAATCGGCATTTTCATTTTTAAATTTGGTTACTATCAGATTAAAAATTGCAGGTTCAAAATAATCATCCGCATTAAGATATACAATAATGTCACCTGTTGATAATGCAAAAGCTTTATTCATGGCATGCGATTGTCCCTTATCTTTTTCAGACCTATATATAATGTGCGGATACTTTTTTAAAATGTCAACCGTATTATCTGTAGAGCCGCCATCCATTACTATATGTTCCCAGTTGTTATAGTCTTGCTGTAATACGCTTTCAATAGCGCGCTCTAAATACTTGCCTGAATTGTAAGAAGGAGTAAGAATTGAAATTTTCACTGTAGTTAGTTGCTTGTAAAAAACTTATTTGTTGCTGCACTAACGGCATAAACTTCACTTTCAGTTGTTGCGTAGGAAATTGGTAAACTTAAAGTAGTGGCATGAATTTCTTCGCTGATAGGAGTGCTCACATTTTTAAAATAAGTTGAATATCCTTCCTGATGATTCGGAGAAACCGGGTAATGAATTTCGGTGCGTATTCCTTGGTCATTCAGAAAGTTTTTCAATTCATCCCTTTTTGTAGTTCGGACATTGTAAATATGATATACATGAGATGAATCTAAATTCAGTTTAGGTTTTATTACATGGTTCGCCAACTCCTTATTGTAAATAGCTGCCAGCTTTTTTTTGTGTTCGTTTATTTTGTTTAGGTGTGGAAGTTTTACATTCAAGAATGCTGCCTGAATTTCATCCAGCCTTGAGTTCCTTCCAATCAATTTGTTGTAATATTTTTTTTCTGAGCCATAATTTCTAAGTGCTTTAAGCTGGGTATATATTTCTTCATCCGAAGTAATTATTCCTCCGGCATCTCCAAGTGCCCCAAGATTTTTTGTAGGGTAAAAACTATAGGCACCTATTTTTCCGAAAGTACCCGGCATCTTATTCTGAAACTTAGCGCCATGCACCTGCGCGCAATCTTCAATTATTTCTAAGTTATACTTTTCAGCAATTGCCGAAATTTTATCCATTTGTGCAACTTGTCCATACAAATGCACCACCATAATTGCTTTTGTTTTCTTACTTATTTTTTCTTCAATCAAATCAGGGTCTATATTGTAAGTTTCAATATCGGGCTCAACCAGCACAGGAATATGCCCTGAGTTTATAATTGATAGTATGGTTGCTATATAAGTGTTGGAGGGAACAATAATTTCTGATTGCGGTGGGAAGTTGAATACTTCTAATCCCAACTCTAAGGCATCCAAGCCATTTCCAACCCCTACGCAATACTTAGCGCCACAGTATGCCGCAAAATTTTCTTCAAAAGTTTTTACTTCCTCTCCTAATATATACCAGCCTTTTTCTAAAAACAGACTTAACTTCTTTTTAAAAGCATCTTCAAATTCAAGATTTAGCAGGTGAAGATTTTCATAAGGTATGTTTCTATCAGTATTGCTCATTTTAATTCAAGCATTTAGTTAGCTCATCAACAACAAATTTAATTTGTTGCTCTGTTAACTCAGCATACATGGGTAGTGAAAGCACTCTGTCCATCTGTGAAAAAGCAACTGGAAAATCTGACGGAACATGACCAAGATGTTGATACGCTTTTAAAAGAGGTAAAGCTGTAGGATAGTGGATGCCGGTTTCTATACCGGCTGCTTTTAATTTTTGTTGAACATCTAATCTGTTGTTTACCTGCACGACATATAAATGAAAAACATGTTGGTAACCTTCAGGGATAAGCGGTAATTGCAATCCGGATTTCTCTAAAAAAGACGTATAAATGGCTGCATTTTGAATTCGTGCTTCGGTCCACTTTTTTAAGTGTGGCAATTTTGCAGAAAGAATTGCAGCCTGAATGCCATCCATCCGGCTGTTGCGCCCTTCCATGATATGCTCGTGTTTTTTCAAGCTACCGTGATTTGCTATCATTCTTACTTTAAAAGAAATATTTTCATCGTTGGTTGTTACGCATCCTGCATCGCCATAGGCTCCCAGATTCTTGCCCGGATAAAAACTAAATGAAGCAGCATGCCCAATAGTTCCAACAATTTTGCCTTTGTAAATTGCTCCATGTGCTTGTGCACAATCTTCAATTACTAAAAGTTCATGCTTGCTGGCAATACGCATAATTTCATCCATATCTGCAGGACATCCATATAAATGAACCGGAATGATGGCTTTGGTTTTAGGCGTAATATTTTTTTCAATTTGGCTTACATCAATAGTATATGATTGTGGATGAGTGTCAACAAAAACAACTTTTGCCCCTACACTGCTAATACATTCAGAAGTAGAAATCCAACTATTGGCTGGTACTATTACTTCATCGCCATTGCCAATATTGTATGCTTTTAGTAAAAGCTCTAATGAATCAGTTCCATTAGCACAACTTACAACATGATTGATGTTTAAATATTTGGCAAATTCTTTTTCAAATATTCCTGCGTATTTCCCGCCTATGAAGGCAGTTTCAGATATAACATTTGATATTGCCCCATTAATTTCACTTTGTATTGAATTATATTGGGATGCCAAGTCAACAAATGGGATATTCATATTATTTATACTGTGTCTTACAAAAATAAAACGTGTGAGCAGATAGAGCCAACCATTTTAATTTTGTTATAGTGCTTACGGTATTTGCAAAGTATGTTTTTACCCATAAGGTTCATATATATAATCTTGCGGGTCAAAATTTTCAGATGCCAACACAAGTAGTATGGCATCTTTTGTAAAATTATGCATCGAATGAAAATCTTCAGGGTAAATGAGCAAACATTTTTCGGGAGAATCCATCAAAAAAGTTTCCTGTTTTTTACCGTTATCATTAGAAATAGTGCAGGAACCTGAAATGCAAACCGCTGCCTGAATCGTTTTATGATGTCGGTGGTTTCCTCTCACAGAATCATCTACTCCATAAATGTAAAATATTCTTTTTATAGCGAATGGCAGGTTTTCTTCTATAACAGTTAAGGAACCTCTTGGGTCTTTAAACGTGTTCAGGTGTACAAGCTTAGCCATATATTTTCTGTATAATTCTCTTTAGCACGTTTGGAAATTTTGAATAGTTGATATGAATTAGCCGAATATTAAGCAGTTTAAAAT
>JBKJJB010000004.1:0-5687 GCA_046598235.1 Chitinophagales bacterium | reverse complement strand
CACTTCACTGCTTGCATTCCCTGCGGGATATTCATATCAGTGGTATAACGGTTTCCCCGGTGGCAGCCCGATAAACGGTGCGGTGAATCAATTTTATAATCCTTCGGTAGGAGGATTGTATTGTGTGATAGTAAGCAACGGAGTAAACTGTGCCGATACCGCCTGTATAGATTTTGTGGAGGTGGGAATAGATGAATTGAATGAAAACAGTTGGAGTGTTTATCCAAACCCGAATGATGGTGCGTTTACAATTTCTATTGATGCCACAAAAAATGAAAGTGTAGAGATAAAAGTGCTGAATGCACTCGGAGAAATTGTTGACCATAGATTGTTTGAGGTGAAAAACGGTAAGCAGGATTTCTACATCGCCAATCAGAAATTTGCAACGGGCATTTATTTCATTCAATTGAAAAGCGAAAACGTAGTTGGATTGAAGAGGATGATGGTGAAATAGTTTGTCTTTTCCCAAACCTGTAACGGTACTTTTCAGATTGTGAAACATTTCATCAACTGAAAACTAGTATTTGCTATTGTAGCTCTCACACCATGAGTTTTTTGATGATTTAATCACGAAACCTGGATGGTATCTTTGTGCCTCATTTCTATCCGTTGTGCAGAATAAATAATAATAGAATAATTGCCAACTCAATTACTGTCTAAACCGAAGACTTCGGGCCGATTCATTATGCGTAAATATTTTCTAGTGCGGAATAAATAGCCGCAAATTTAAAACGAAACCCTGTTTTAATTATTTTCTCAGTGGAACATCTTTGACTGCTTAGTAACATTTCACTCATTTCTCCCAAGGCTAATTTAATGGCAAAGGGCGGAGTGGGAACAAGCACTGCTTTCGATTTTTTCGCTTCAAGAATTTCTCTCATCAAATCTTTCAACAGCAAAGGTTGTGGAGCAGTAGTATTATAAGCACCAGTTACACTTTCATTCTCTAAAGCATGCATCATAATTCCGCATACATCATCAATGTGAATCCACGGATAGTAGAGGTTACTTTTTGCAAAATAGGAAGCCACGCCTAAAGGGATTGTTCTTGTTAGTTCAGGAAGTGCTCCGCCATTTTTTGCAAGCACAATTCCGATTCTACAACGAACCTCTCTTATTCCGAGTTTGGTAAATTGTTTTGCGCTTTGTTCCCATTGCTTGCAAACGTTCGCTAAAAATCCTTCGCCTGATTTTCTTTCTTCTATAACAATCTCATCACCGCAATCTCCATAATAACCCACTGCACTTGCGCTGATGAAAGACTTTACTTCATGTTTATTTTTCTTCAAAAAATCAAAAATCAACTTTGCACTTTTAACTCTGCTGTTTACAATTTCCTTTTTCCGCTCCTCGGTCCACCTTTTATCTGCCACTCCCGCACCTGCCAAATGAATAATGGCAGATATTCCTTCAAATGCTTCTCTATCTATCACTCCCTTTTCAATATCCCAAGTAAAGGAATTTGCCTTTCTTTTTTTTCTTCCCAGTGTGTTTATGGTATAGCCTTTCTTCGTAAGGAGTTCACTTAATCGTGTTCCCAACAATCCATTTGCCCCCGTAATAAGTACCTTTTGCATCTCAAGTAAATTTTATCTGTAATAAAGCTATTCTTATATATTTGTCCGCCTCAAAACAATCACTATCAAAAATTATAAAGCAATGAACAACCAATTGACCAAAAAAGTTTTTGTAATGGCTTTAGCAGCCCTCGTTTTATACGGTTGCGGCAAGAAGAAAGAAAAGAACGAAGTTATCATTCACGAGTTGAGCGATACCGATATGTTGAACCCAACCAACTATCAGAGTGCAGATGCAGGATACTATATCGCCCAAATGTTTCAGAGCTTATGGGCAACCAATCCAAAAACTTTGGAATACGAACCCGTTTTGGCGAAAGCACTTCCTATTGAGGAGTATGACAGCGTTAAGAATCTGTTGACTTATACCTGCGAACTTCGTGATGAGGCTAAATGGGATAATGGCGAACCGGTAACGCCACAGGATGTTATTTTCTCTCTAAAAATGTATAAAGCACCGGTTATCAGCAATGAGCCGCAGCGTCCTTATTTTGAATTGATTAGCGATGTAATTACTTACCCTGATAATCCTCGTAAACTGACTATTGTCTGCAATAAAAAATATATCCTGGCAAAATCTGTGGCGGGTGGTTTTGTGGTAATGCCTCGCTACATCTACGACCCTAAACATTTAATGGAAAATTTCTCGTTTAAAGACATCAACGAGAAGTTTAATGAAGTAGCTGAGAATCCTATCATGAAAGAATTTGCTACCGAGTACAACAGTGAAAAGTTTCAACGCGATTCAGGATACATTGTAGGTTCAGGACCTTATGCTTTCGACCAATGGGTAACCGGACAAAAAATTGTTTTGAAGAAGAAGAAGAACTGGTGGGGCGAAAAGTTCAACAATGAATATGCATACGAAGCATTTCCCGATAAACTTATTTACCAAACCATCAAAGACCAGACTGCCGCTCTTACCGCTTTAAAAGGAAAGCGTTTAGATGTGATGTATGGCATTAAGAGCAAAGATTTTGTGGAACAGCTTCAACCTAGCGAAGAGGTAAAAAAGAATTTCAACCTCAATACTCCGCTTTCTATGGCTTATACCTATTTCGGTATTAATATGCGTAACCCCAAGTTTGAAGATGTGCGCGTTCGTCAGGCACTTGCCCACCTTACAGATGTAGAAAAAATAATTCACGTTATCGGTTACGACTTGGGGCAACGCATAAATGGTCCTATCAACCCATACAAAAAGGGAGCGTTTAACGATACCATTACCCCATATGATTACAATGTAGAAAAGGCAAAAGCATTACTGGCTGAAGCCGGATGGAAGGACAATAACGGTAACGGAACGCTCGACAAAAAAATAAACGGTCAGCAAACCGAATTCAATATCATCTTTACTTATAATGCAGGTAACGATACCCGCAGAGATGCTGCGCTCATTTTTAAAGAAGCTTGTCGCCAAGTGGGAATAAATATAGACGTAGTGCCGCAAGAGTGGAGTATCTATATCGAAAATCAGACGAAACATGATTTTGAAATGTTTTACGGTGCATGGATTGGTTCACCGAATCCTGATGACCCTAAACAGATTTGGCATACCGAAGCAATCAATGGCGGCAGCAATTACGTTTATTTCGGAAATGCAGAAACCGACAAATTGATTGAAGATATTCGCGGAGAATTAAACGATGATATTCGTAACGACCTATATCGCAAATTCCAAGTGAAAGTTCACGATGCGGTTCCTTACATTTTCATTTGGAGCCCGAAAGAAAAAATTGCTATCAGCAAGCGTTTCAGCAATACCGAAACATTTATTGTTCGCCCCGGATTTAACGAGGCTTCTTTTAAACTGTCGCAAAACAATTAAGCATACAGTTTAATGAAACCGGTAGAAATAGAAACCAAGTCAGGGAAAACAGAGGCGGGAAAGAAATTTTTCTTTGCAAGAATTTCTTTCCCCTTGTTCGGTTATATTCTGAAAAGGATATTGATTTTTATTCCCACCCTTTTTATTATTTCTCTCCTCACTTTCATTTTAATTGCTGCGGCACCCGGTGACCCTGCTGAGACCATGTTAAGCCGCAGTAGCAGCGAGGGGCAGGCATCTGATAAACTTGCCACCGAACGTTCTTATCGGGAACTGAGGCGTAAACTTGGTTTGGACTTACCCATCTTTTACTTTGCATTCACCAATAATGCTCAGAGCGATACCCTCATTCGCATACCTACCAAGAATCATCGTGAAATGCTCGACCGTTTAGTTTATGAGTATGGTAATTGGCCGCAGATTGAAAATTATTATCATCAGCTTAAAACGCTGGAGTTTTCAATTATTGCTACCAAAAAAGATTCTACCAATGTGGATGCTTTGATAGAACTGAGAAACACGGTTGCTAAAATTTTCATTCATCATGAAGATGTGGTGCTTGCTGCATTATTTACTGATTTGAAAAAGCAGTCAGCACTTGCACCTAACCTTTCGGATATAAAAGCGAAAGCCGAAGCAACTGAAATTGCTTACAGCAAAATAAAGAGTGAAGCCACTGTCTGGAAAAGATATGTGCCTAAGGTTCAATGGAGCGGAACACACAACCAATACCACCGCTGGCTGTTGGGGGAGGCAAAATGGTTTGGCGAAGAAACCGACCCTACTTTGGGCAAGGGATTTATAAGAGGAGACTACGGTATTTCATTTTTCACTAAGCGACCTGTCAAGAGCGTTATCTGGGATGGCCTATGGATAACTATGCTTATCAGTATTCTGGTTATTATAATTGAGTACATCATTTCTATTCCCTTGGGAATTTCTTTGGCGGTTCGCAAAGGTTCTACTTATGATTCAAGCGTAACAGTTGCTTTGTTCCTCACTTATTCACTCCCTGTTTTCTGGATTGGAACCATGGCCATTTTCTTTTTATGCAGCCCTGACTATGTAGAAATTTTTCCTCCCTTTGGTTTAGGCGATGCGGTTTGGGATGATGGCTTTTTCTACAAACTTGGCGACCTGGCTTATCACTTAGCCTTGCCATTAATAATTGCCTCCTATGCAAGCTTCGCATATCTCTCCCGCCAAATGCGTGGCTCCATGCTTACCGTGTTGGGTGCCGATTATATCCGCACAGCCCGTGCTAAAGGCTTGCCCGAAAACAAAGTAATCTGGAAACATGCTTTCAGAAATTCCTTACTTCCAATCATTACCATTTTTGCTTCCTTCTTTCCTGCGCTAATTGGCGGTTCCATTATTCTTGAATTCCTATTCACCATTCCGGGGCTGGGGCAAATAACGTATGCAGCGGTTATTCAAAAAGATTACCCGATGATTTTGACCAACACCATGTTTGCCGCCATTCTCACATTGGTGGGTTATCTGGTTTCCGATATTTTATATGCCGTGGTTGACCCGAGAATTTCGTATTCAAAGAAGTAAAAGAAAATGGCAGCAGACACAGTGAAGAAAAAGAACGACCAGGGCTACTGGACTTTTGTGTGGAAACAGTTCCGCAGAAAGAAGACCGCGGTTGTTTCGCTTTACATTGTTATTGTGCTGGCTGTTGTTGCGGTATTGGCTCCTTTTCTTGCCAACGAAAAACCTCTCGTCTGTAAATATCAGGGGGAGCTTTATTTTCCGGTGCTTAAAGAAATTGCCGTAGGTTTTGGCATCGGAGAATTTCAAAGACAGTTTCAGAATATTGATTGGAAAAAGCTGGATTATGACATGGTGATATTTCCACCCGTGCCATATTTGCCCATGAACCAGGATGATGGCAACATCCATTCTAAAGGACCTTTCGATGAGCAGGTGGTACCTTCCATGCGCTTTCACCACTGGTTTGGAACCGATGAGTTAGGCCGCGATGTATTAGCCGGAATGATACACGGAACTAAAATTGCCATGACGGTAGGAATTTTCTCCATGCTCATTGCTTCTGTTATTGGAATTTTGCTGGGCTCGCTGGCAGGCTTCTATGGCGATGAAAATTTTCAGGTGTCGCGCGTTCGCTTATGGGGAAATTTACTGTTTCTGTTTTTTGCTTTCTTCTACGCATTTGGTGTAAGGTCGTATGATATTACCGATGCACTTGGTAAATCTTTAGGTGCCGGATTTTTCCAGCTTTTTATCAGCGTGTTGATTTTTGCAGGTGTAATTAC
>JBKJJB010000422.1:0-8878 GCA_046598235.1 Chitinophagales bacterium | reverse complement strand
CGCAGGAAATTCCGCCTGTGTGGTTTACGTTTTATCGGTTTGTAATTGCGTTCAATCATTTCAAAGATGAGTTGATTGTTTACGAAAACATTCCCGAAGGTGAAACGGCACAGACCAGCCGAATCATTTCGCTCATTCGGAATAAGAACATTGCGGCTTATCCGTTTCAAACAAATGGAGAAGAAAAAACGAATGTGACGGACGCTACTTTTATTTCAATGATTCAAAAGGCGATAGCACATTGCTTTCGTGGCGATGTATTTCAGCTCGTTCTGTCGCGCAGATTTATGCAGCGGTTTACCGGTGATGATATGAATGTGTATCGAACGTTGCGTTCTATCAATCCTTCGCCATACCTTTTTTATTTTGATTACGGCAACTTCCGAATTTTTGGTTCTGCGCCCGAAGCGCAATTGGTGGTGAGCGGCAACAAAGCAAAAATAAATCCGATAGCCGGAACTTTTAAGCGAACAGGAAATGATGAACAGGATAAAGCGCTGGCAGAAAAATTAGCGAAGGATGAAAAAGAAAATGCCGAGCATGTGATGTTGGTTGATTTGGCTCGCAACGATTTATCGAAACATTGCAGCCATGTGGAAGTGAAGCAATACAAAAAAATTCATTTTTACTCGCACGTAATTCATTTGGTGAGCGAAGTGATTGGCACTTTGAATGGCAAACACAATGCTTTGCAATTGCTGGCAGATTCGTTTCCTGCGGGAACACTTTCGGGTGCGCCAAAACATAATGCCATTGAGTTGATTCGTTCATATGAAAATATTTTGCGCGGATTTTATGGCGGCTGTATTGGCTTCATCGGATTTAATGGTGACATCAATACTGCCATTACCATCCGTTCTTTTTTAAGTAAAGACAACACGTTGCACTATCAGGCGGGTGCGGGAATAGTTGCAGCTTCGCAACCACAAAGCGAATTGGAAGAAGTGCATAATAAATTGGGTGCGCTGCGTAAAGCCATTGAACAAGCAAAACAAATGCACGCATGATGAAGATATTGGTAATAGATAATTACGATTCGTTCACTTACAACTTAGTGTATCTGCTTAGGCAATTTGAACAGGTGCAGGTAGATGTGGTGCGGAATGATTTTGTAAAGATGGAAGAAGTAAATGCGTTTGATAAAATTCTTTTTTCTCCCGGTCCCGGAATTCCTGAAGAAGCGGGATTGATGTGTGCAGTGATAAAAGAATACGCGGGCAAGAAACCGATGCTTGGTGTTTGTCTCGGTCACCAGGCAATAGGCGAAGTGTTTGGCTCTAAGCTGAAAAACCTGTCGAGTGTGTTCCACGGAATTTCCACTGATATTTTTGTGAAGAAGAATGAAGGTATCTTTAAAGATGTTCCGAAGAATTTCAAAGCGGGCAGATATCACTCCTGGGTGATTGATGAAAATAATTTGTCGGACGAACTGGAAGTAACCGCAACAGATGAGAACAATCTCATTATGGCGGTGGCGCATAAAAAGTATGACATACAGGGCGTGCAGTTTCATCCTGAATCAATTCTTACAGAACATTCGGTGACGATGATGTGCAATTGGATTAATAAATAATAAAAGATAGAACGCTTATTGTCATTATTTAGATGATAGGAATGATTTTAAAATCAGTGTTTATCATAGTAATAATGAAAATCAGCGTTCCATTGTATTCATGTGATTTAAGTTAATGACAAAATGAAGACGATACTCAACAACTTAATAGAATTAAAAACGCTTTCGCGCGAAGACGCTTACGAGCTCATGACCAACATCGGCACGGGTGCTTTCAACGAAGCGCACATTGCGTCATTGCTCACTGTGATGATGATGCGTCCGCTTACGCTCGATGAGTTGCACGGTTTCCGCGAAGCGCTGTTAGAGCTTTGTGTTCCTTTCAATTCCGAAGTTCCGAGCATTGATTTGTGCGGAACGGGTGGAGACGGCAAAAACACATTTAATATTTCTACGCTGGCTTCGTTTGTGGTGGCGGGTTGCGGATATAAAGTAACCAAGCATGGTAACTACGGAGTGTCGAGCACCAGCGGTTCATCGAATGTGATGGAATACTTCGGCTACAAATTTACGAACGATGAAAGCACCCTGCAAAAGCAGTTAGACAAACACAACATTTGTTTTTTGCACGCGCCTTTGTTTCATCCCGCTTTGAAATATGTTGCCAATGTGCGCAAGCAAATGGGCATCAAAACTTTCTTCAACATGCTCGGACCTTTGGTAAATCCCGCACAGCCCGCCTATCGCCTAACAGGTGTTTTTAATCTGGAACTGGCGCGATTGTATCATTATTTATTGCAACAAGATGGAGGCAATTATAAAGTGCTACATGATTTAGGTGGCTATGATGAAATTTCCCTCACGGGCTTGGTGAAAGTTTATTCAAAAGAAGGCGAACAGGTTTTTCGTCCCGAAGAAATTGGATTCAAAGCAAAGCAGGCAAGTGAACTCTTCGGAGGAGATACTGTAAAAGAAGCCGCTGAAATATTTATGGGCGTGCTTGAAAACAAAGGAACGCAAACGCAACAGGATGTTGTAGTTGCCAATGCGGCTATGGCAATTCAATGTATAGAATCATCACTTTCATTTTCAGATTGCGTGGCAAAGGCAAAGGAAGCTATCGTATCCGGCAAAGCATTACAAACATTTAAATCTTTAGTAGTATGAACTATTTGGATGAAATAATCGCGCATAAACGTAAAGAAGTAGAAGAAACAAAATCGCTCTATCCGGTCAAATTGCTGGAACAGAGTATCTACTTTAATACGAAACCTGTTTCGCTTAAAAATTATTTGCTGAAAAAAAACCTGAGCGGAATTATTGCTGAGTTCAAACGCAAATCGCCAAGCAAAGGCATGATAAATCAGTATGCCTCGGTAGAACGAACTACCATCGGTTATATGCAGGCGGGCGCATCGGCTTTATCTGTTCTTACCGATGCCAAATATTTTGGAGGAAGCAACAAAGATTTAACCGAAGCAAGACAATTTAATTATTGCCCCATTCTGCGTAAGGATTTCACGGTGGACGAATACCAAATCATTGAAGCGAAATCTATTGGTGCCGATGTTATTTTATTGATTGCTGCTGTGTTGAGCAAAGAAGAAATCAAATCGCTCACCGCAGTTGCGGTGTCTTTAGGTTTGGAAGTTCTGTTAGAAATTCACGAAGCAGAAGAATTAGAGAAAGCCGATGTAGCCCATCATCTCATCGGCATCAACAACCGCAACCTTAAAACTTTCGAAGTAAATCTGGAGCACAGTATTGCATTAGCCGAAAAACTTCCTGTTGATGTAGTGAAGATTGCCGAAAGCGGAATCAGCAAGCCCGAAAATATTTTGTTGCTGAAACAACACGGCTTCAACGGCTTTTTGATGGGCGAGCATTTTATGAAAGAAAGCAGACCGGAGATTGCCTGCAAAAAATTTATTGACAGCCTTTCAGTTTCTGTATAACCTAGCTTCCAGCTCCCCTCTCCATTATCTTCATTTAATTAAGTTTGCCACCCGATGGATATTATTCGCCTTTTGCCTGATAACATTGCTAACCAGATTGCTGCCGGTGAGGTCATTCAGCGCCCCGCCTCGGCTGTAAAGGAGTTGTTAGAGAATTCCATTGATTCGGGTGCTACTCACATTAAACTGATTGTAAAACAGGCGGGCAAGAGTTTGGTGCAGGTGATTGATAACGGCTGCGGCATGAGCGATACCGATGCGCGTATGTGTTTTGAAAAACACGCCACTTCCAAAATAAGCGCAGCTGAAGATTTGTTCAACATCCGCACCATGGGCTTTCGCGGAGAGGCACTGGCTTCTATTGCCGCTATTGCACAAGTAGAAATGAAAACGCGGCAGACGGGCGAGCAACTGGGTACGAGCATAGAGATAGAAGGCATGAAGGTGTTGAAACAAGAGCCGTGTCAAACCACTGAAGGCACTTCAATAGCCATGAAGAATTTGTTTTTCAATGTGCCTGCTCGTAGAAATTTTTTGAAGAGTGATACCGTGGAACTGAAAAATATTTTAGAAGAGTTTCAACGCATTGCGCTGGCACATCCCAAAATAGGTTTCCAGTTTTATAATAACGATTACGAGATGTATCATCTCAAATCGGGTAATCTAAAACAGCGGGTGGTAGCGTTATTTGGCGATAACTATGCACAGAAATTAGTGCCGGTGGAAGAGAAGAGTTATGCGCTGCATGTTTATGGTTTTGTGGGCAAGCCGGAGTTCAGCAAAAAAACGCGTGGCGAACAGTTTATATATGTCAACAATCGTTTTATCCGATCGCCTTACCTTAACCATGCGGTGGCGATGGCTTATGAGCAGATGATTGCACAGGGCAGCCATCCTTTTTATGTTTTGTTTTTAGATATTGATCCATCGAGAATTGATATCAACGTTCACCCGGCAAAGCATGAAATAAAGTTTGATGATGAAAAATTAGTTTACACGTTCGTAAACCTGGGAGTGAAACACGCGTTGGGCGCTTACAGTGTTTCGCCAACACTCGATTTTAATCAAGAGCATCACTTAAACAGCAACGACACTTTTACTCAACAACCGCACACCTGGATGGAGATTACGCAACAAGCCACACAAACAAGAGATGCAAAAAAGTTTGCGCCTCCAAGTAATTTTCAATCGCTCACGCAACGCGAAGAGAATAATTTGAAGAATTGGGAACATGCGTTTGATACAATTGGCAATAAGCAGTTAACAGTTGACAATGAACAACGAACCACAAACGACAAACGACAAACCGAAGAGACGCATCACGATAACGAACAGTTACGCGAAGCAATTCCTCCTCATCAAATTCAAAGACGTTATATCGTTTCGCAAATAAAGAGCGGGTTTATATTGATTGACCAGCAGGCAGCGCATGAGCGGATTATGTTTGAACGGTATCTGAAGTTGCTGGAGAAAAACAGGAATGAAAGTCAGCGGCAGTTGTTTCCACAGAACTTAGAATTGAATATGATGGATGCGCAGATTTTAATTCAGATACTGCCTGAAATAAATAATCTCGGTTTCGATATTCAGGAATTCGGTAAAAACAGCTTTGTGATTCATGGTTTCCCCGCTGATATTCTGCAAGGCGATGAAAAGAAAATGATTGAGGAGCTGATTGAGCAATTCAAAATGAATGCACAGGTAACTAAACTTACTAAACGCGAAAACCTGGCCAAGTCTCTCGCATACAGCTCCAGCATTAAAGCCGGAAAAACTTTAAGTGTGGAAGAAATGAAAACATTGATTGATGAACTCTTCGCCTGCGAGAGTTTTTATACTGCTCCCAACGGACGATTCACATTCATCACTATTAATAACGATGAGTTAGAGAAACGGTTTGAAAACAAATAATTCCCGTTCGGGTTCGTCTCATCTGTTCAATTAAATTTGCCGCAATATGTTCGACAATATAAATACGAAGAGTGTTACGTTTAATCTCATTGCCGTCAATGTGATTGCTTTTATCGCAACGTTGATGATTGGCGATAGGATGTATGAGCTGTTTTCGCTCTTCTATCCCGCCAGCCCTTTCTTCAAGCCGATGCAGGTTATCACGCATCTTTTCATGCACGGAAACATAGGACATATCTTCATGAATATGTTCGCGTTGTTCATGTTCGGCAGCGTGCTCGAACGGGTGTGGGGACCGCAACGATTCCTCTTGTTTTATTTTACCACAGGTATAGGAGCTATGCTATTACACACAGCCGTGCAGGGATGGATCATCCACAATTTTACAGGTTCGTTTACACCTGGTGCTGAGTTTCTATACAAGTTCCCGGAGGTAATGGCAATGTATCAGACTCCGACTGTTGGTGCATCGGGTGCCATCTTCGGAATATTAATTGCCTTTGGAGTGTTGTTCCCGAATACGGAATTGTATCTCATGTTTATACCAATACCCGTCAAGGCAAAGTACTTTATAACATTTTATGTGCTGTTGGAATTGTATCAAGGTATTGCCATGTCTCAAGGCGATAACGTAGCGCACTTTGCTCACTTAGGTGGTGCGCTGTTTGGGTTCCTTTTAGTGAAATATTGGAACAGACATAGAAATACATTTTATTGAAATAGTTTTTTGCTCTATATGCTAACAGGCTCTATTACTAACGATGTTAAATATCAGTTTCGCCATGGCAACATGGTGATGAAATTGATTTTTGTAAATGTTGGTGTGTTTCTGCTATTCGCATTTTTTAATCTTCTCAGCTTTCTTTTTCAGGATACATCTGCTTACGAACTCATTCTTACAAAAGTTGAAACTCCCGCTTCGCTGAATAATCTGCTGCATCAGCCGTGGTCGTTGTTTACCTATATGTTTCTGCATACCGGTTTTTTTCATGTGTTGTTCAACATGCTTTGGTTTTACTGGTTTGGAGAAATATTTGTCCTTTACTTAGGAGATAAAAAAATACTGCCGCTGTATATAATTGGCGGAATCGCAGGTGCTGCTATTTATATGGCTGCCTTCAATTTTATCCCTGTTTTTAAACCTCGGGTTGAGACATCATACATGCTGGGCGCTTCGGCAAGTATTTTTGCAGTAATTTTTGCTGCAGTTACACTTAACCCTGAATACGAAGTGCGCTTGATGTTTATCGGTGTTGTACGTATAAAGTATATTGCTCTTATTGCCTTGCTGTTAGATATTATCAATATCCCCCATGGAAATGCTGGCGGATATATTGCGCACGTAGGTGGTGCCCTAAGCGGATTTCTTTATATCAAAGCATTAAGGAGCGGTTTTGATGTTACTTCTCCTTTCAATAAATTGTTTGATTGGGCGATAACTATATTCAAGCCCAAGGCAAAAGTGAAAATGACTTACAGGAATACTGAAAGTAAAAGTTCAATCGCTAAAGAAAAAACCAGCGATGACCAGAAACGGGTAGATGAAATATTAGATAAGATTTCGCGTTCGGGATATGACGGTTTGACCAAAGAGGAAAAAGATTTTTTATTTCATTATTCGAAAAAAAGTTAATCGTTATCCCTTAATGGTTAATTGTGAAATACAAGGGGACTGTTACTATTAACTATTAACCATTAACGTGCGGTTCTTCTTCAAATTTTTAAACATACTCGCCTTAGTAGTTCTGTTGCTTTCGTGTCTCGCAACATACATTGAACCAAAGCAATTTTGGCAACTCTCTTTTATCGGCTTTGCTTTCCCTGTAGTACTAGTTGTTAATGTTTTTTTTCTGCTACTATGGATTTTAAAGCGCGACACCTTTGGTTTGATTTCGCTGATAGCCCTAGTGCTTACCTGGAAATTTATTCAATCCACTTTTGCCATAAACTTCAGCGGGGAGAATAAGGAAGCCGGAATAAAGCTGATGACATGGAATGTGAAGAATTTTGATTTATACAACTGGAGTCATAACGAAGAAACAAGAGCGAAGATGATGGCACTGATTAAAAAAGAAAATGCCGATGTGCTTTGTATGCAGGAGTTTTACTCTAATAACCAGATATTCAAAAATGTTGAATTCATTCGTGATTCGCTCGGCTACAAATACTTTTACTTTCCGCCAAGTGTAGAGCTAAATAAACTTCCTAAAACGAAGTTGCAGGAAACATTATGGCAAAGTGGCGAATTGAATCAGCAGTGGGGTGTAGCCACCTTTTCAAAATATCCGATTATAGAGCATGGACAAATAGAGTTTGATAATTCTTTAGCCAATGCGTGTATTTATACCAGCATCTCCTTGGATGGTAAAACCGTTCGCGTTTACAATGTTCATTTTGAATCCATCCATCTCGGTTACGAAGACTATGCAACGCTTGATTCATTAGGAGAAAATCAGCAATTGAAATGGAGCTCGGCAAAAAAGATTGTGCGAAAGATGAGACGGGCTTACTCAAGAAGAGCACAACAAGCTGATGCAGTTAACAAACATATTAATGAATTTAAAGGATATAAGATTCTGTGCGGAGACTTTAACGATGTGCCGGTTTCATACACCTATTCCACCGCAAAAGGAAATTTGCAAGATGCTTTTATAGAAAAGAGCAAAGGATTTGGAGCTACTTTCGCCAACAAATTTTCCATTTTTAGAATTGATTACGCATTATTTGATGAAGGAATAAAAATCAATTCTTACAAAACCATCCGCAAAGAACTGAGCGACCATTATCCTGTAGTAACCACATTTTCTTTCTAAATTTTTTGTATCAAAGTCCCTTTAGGGCATTTTGTTTCATCCCGCTATTTTCGGGAAGGGGTTTATATTTACGCCATGTCTGAATTAAAAATTTACAACACACTTACCCGCGAAAAAGAAATTTTCAAACCACTCAACGCGCCTCACGTAGGTTTGTATGTGTGTGGTCCTACGTTATATAGTTACGCTCACCTTGGCAATTGCCGCACTTACACTTCGTTTGATGTAGTGGTGCGCTATCTGTTGCATCTTGGTTACAAAGTTCGTTACGTGCGTAACATTACCGATGTGGGGCACTTGGAAAGTGATGGCGATGAAGGAGAAGATAAAATTGCAAAACGCGCGCGTCTCGAAAAGTTAGAGCCAATGGAAATTGTGCAATTGTATGCAGTAGATTTTCATCAAGTGTTGGACAAACTAAATATTCTTCCTCCGAGTATTGAACCAACTGCCAGCGGACATATCATAGAGCAGATTGAGATGACGAAGCAGATTATGGAGAATGGTCTTGCTTATGAAGTAGACGGAACTATTTGGTTTGATGTAGAAAAATTTTCGAAGACAAATGCTTACACGCAATTGAGCGGAAGAAAATTAGATGAGTTGCTTGAAGGAACCCGCGATAATTTAGAAGGACAAAGTGAGAAACGTGGACGACTAGATTTTGCACTTTGGAAAAAAGCAAA
>JBKJJB010000350.1:0-5362 GCA_046598235.1 Chitinophagales bacterium | reverse complement strand
TTTTCAATTTTGCCTTTGCTCTTTGCATGGGCATATTCGAGAATGGTGTTGACTGATTCTTCTTTTGCCTTGTCAATAAACCCGCAGGTATTTACAATAACAATGTTGCGCCCCTTGTTCCATTTATCATGCTTCACATCATAGCCACCATGCTGAAGCTGACCCATCAGCACTTCACTGTCAACGGTATTCTTTGAACAGCCGAGAGTGATAACGGATACCTTATCTTTTTGGATTGCTTTAGTTTTCATACACTGCGTGACGATTACACGGATAAAGGCATTTGATTACACAGATAATACATGAGGTTACGCTGCGCGATGATTACACGGATAACAGCCGATGATTTTACAGATAATACAGAATACATTTTAATTTGAAACACGTTTTACAACACAACTAGCATTACCAAAGTTTACCAATAGACCACGAAGCATATCCGCAGCTTTTAAATACGCAATCATTTTATCGGTGAAAAGTTTGGGCATGTTGCCTTCTACTGCTTTTAGTTCAAGTATCAACTCATCTTCAATAATCAAATCGCATCTAAACTCTCCTACACATACATTTTCAAATTCAACCGAAAATTGTTTCTCAGTGTCAAAATTTATTTTGTGCTTTTTCAAAAGAACAATTAGTGCATTATGATAAATCCTTTCAGGGAAACCAGGTCCCAACTTATTGTGAACTTCAAAACAAAGTCCGATAATTCTTTCAGACAAAACATCTTTTACTTGTTCAGACATTTGCAGCTTGTATTTATTGGTGAAATCATCGGCTGTTATCTGTGTAATCGTCACGCAGTGCAATCACCTTTTAAATAGCGTTTCTACAAACAACCTCTTATTAAACACCTGTAGCTTATCAATTGCTTCCCCTACACCAATGTACTTTACAGGAATATGAAACTGATCGCTGATGCCTAACACTACTCCTCCTTTAGCAGTGCCGTCAAGTTTTGTAATAGCAAGAGCTGTTACTTGTGTGGCAGCAGTAAATTGCTTTGCTTGCTCAATCGCATTCTGTCCGGTAGAGCCATCCAGAACCAGCAACACTTCATGCGGTGCATCAGGAATTACCTTTTGCATCACTCTGCGAATCTTGGTTAGCTCATTCATTAAATCAATACGATTATGCAAACGACCTGCGGTGTCAATAATCACCACATCAGCACCAACTGCTACTCCTCTTTCAATTGCCTGATAAGCTACAGATGCAGGATCGGCATTGTGTTGACCTTTTACAATCTCCACATCGCTTCGTTTTGCCCATACATCTAACTGGTCGACAGCAGCTGCGCGAAACGTATCAGCCGCACCCAGCAATACTTTCTTTCCGTTATTCTTAAACTGATAAGAGAGTTTGCCGATGGTTGTTGTCTTACCTGCTCCGTTTACTCCTACCACCATAATTACATACGGTTTCTTATCGGCAGGTATGTCAAAGTTTTCCTGATCAACATTTTTGTTCTCCGCAAGTATGCCTTCAATCTCTTCTTTAATGAGTTGATTCATTTCGGCAGAAGTAACAAACTTATCTTTTGCTGCACGCTCTTCAATGCGCTTAATAATCTTTACGGTAGTTTGTAGCCCAACATCCGAAGAGACTAATGCTTCCTCCAGATTATCCAGAACCTCATCATCAATCTTGCTTTTACCCGCAACAGCACGTGTTATTTTCCCAAAGAAACCTTCTTTGGTTTTCTCTAAACCTTTATCGAGGTCTTCTTTCTTCTCCTTTGTAAAAAAACTGAATAGTCCCATTGTATTTTTGTATTCCTCCCCTCTCCCTTTGGAGAGGGGTTGGGGTGAGGTTAAAAACTAAAAAAGCATCTCTCTGCTGAAAGATGCTTTATGAAGAAAACTTTTGAATCAATTATACTTCTTTTCCTGCAAGATAATCCTGCACTTTATCCTTGTGAACGATTTTCTCAAGAAAAGAATAGTTATTCGTTTTACCCTTTACCGCCTTGATTACTTTTACATAATCTTTAGAACCTACTACAGTAGCACGGTCCGTTCTCGCGTTCTTTGAAATTTTTGCCATGTCTTAATTATTTAATTTCTTTATGTAATGTTACTTTCTTCAAGTTCGGGTTGTACTTCTTCAACTCCAGTCTTTCTGTAGTCGTTTTACGGTTTTTATAAGTCATATAACGGCTTGTTCCAGGAACATCCGTTTGTTTTTGCTCCGTGCATTCAAGAATTACCTGAATTCTGTTGCCCTTCGATTTCTTTGCCATCGTGTGTTATTCTATCGGTTATTAACTCAATTTAATTTCGCCTTTCTTGTTCAAATCTTTCAGATAGGCATAAATTCCTTTCTTATTGATAGTGCGAAGGGCAGATACAGATACTTTCAATTCAATCCATTCATCCAATTCAGGGATAAAGAATTTCTTCTTCTTCAAATTAGGTAAAAACTTGCGGTTTGTCTTTGCATTCGAGTGAGAAACCGAATGACCAAACATCGGACGCTTACCTGTTAATTCACATACTTTACTCATTGCTTTCTTTTTTGGAGGCGCAAATATGCGGGAATATATGTGAAATTCCAAACCGAGTCAAATCCTTTTGCCTTTGTGGAAAAATCTATCTTCGTGTTTATGCTTATCCGTATCGTAAAAATGACCTTTAGTCCTGATAAAACAGGCGATTTTATTGCTGAGTTTAATAGCCGTAAACATCTTATTGCTTCGTTTGAAGGCTGTGCCGGAGTAGAACTGCTTCGAGATATTGCAAATCCGAATATCTTTTTCACCTACAGCAAATGGCAGAATGAAGAGTTTCTTGAAAAATACCGTAAATCTGATTTGTTTGGTAAAGTATGGAGCCATGTAAAGCAATGGTTTGCGGACAAACCGGAGGCGTGGAGTGTGGTTGAAGTGAACTAAACTTGTCATTCCGAGTTTTGGCTCCGCAAAACGAAGGAACTTGTATTCCACTACGAATACAAGATTCCTCACTTCGCAAAGCCTTCATTCATAATGACAGCGCTCTATGATTTTACTTCACCGCTTTTATCAGCGAATCCTGCTTTGCTTTTTCTTCAAATTCCTGTATGAGTTGCTCGGGTGATTTGCCAAGATTGGCAAGAGTAGCTTGCACATCGCGGGCAATAGGATGTGTTGGATATTCCTTCAAAAATTTCTCATATAATACTTTGGCGGCATGTGTGTTTCCTGCTTCATTTTCAAATATGAATCCTTGCAGAAATAAAGCATAAGGTCTGCGGGCAACGGTAGTGTATTGGTCATAAATCTTTTTATATAACTCAATACTGCGGAGCGGTTTGCGCTGGTAACGGTAAAAGTCTGCTGCCTTAAAAAGATAAGCAGCTCCTGTGGTATCATCAGGATAGTTGTCGGCATATACTTCATAGTCATTCAACAACGAATTTACAGCAGCCGTATCTATATTGCCTTTCTTCGCATTTTCCATCAACTCTTTCTCTTTAACATCAATAGCATTTTTGCGTTTCGATTGGTTGGGACCACAAGCGGCAAAAAACACAAGGAGGGAAATAACAAACACTACTCTTTTCATCTTTACTAATTTTTTAGGGGGCGAATATAATTGCATAAAACACAAAAGGCACCATAAGGTGCCTTTTGCAGTAATTTCATTTGTACCTCTTAGTTTACTTTAATCAGTTCTATCTCAAAAATTAATGTGCTGTTAGCCGGAATTCCCGGGCGACCTTGCGGACCGTAAGCCAAGTTAGAAGGAATCATGAAATTTGTTTTACCACCTTCCTTCATAAGTTGTACTCCTTCAGTCCATCCTGCTATAACCTGATTTAAACCGAATGTAGCCGGAGTGCCTCTTTGAACGCTGCTGTCAAATACTTTTCCATCTAAAAACATACCTGTGTAATGAACGGTTACACTGCTGGTAGCTGATGGAGAAGCACCTGTGCCTTCTTTTACAACCGAATACTTAATTCCTGAAGCGGTAGTCTTTGCGTTAGTAAACATCTTTCCCATTTTTTCTAAAGCTTCTTTGTTTTTTGCTGCTTCTTTAGCAACAGCATTTTGTTTTTCAGTATTAAAAGTTTTTAATCCGTCAAATGCTTCTGCTTCTTTACCAACACGGATAATACGAACAGAGTTCATTTTATCGCCCTGCGCCACTGCATTTACCACATCTTGCCCTTGCACTACATGCCCGAAGATAGAGTGCTTATTGTTTAACCAAGTAGTAGCTACATGCGTAATAAAAAACTGAGTAGAGTTAGTAGCCGGACCTGCATTTGCCATTGCCAATACGCCAGGTCCATCAAATGATAAACTTGCATCAAACTCATCGGCAAAAGAATACTTGGTATTTGAACCGGTTCCGTTGCCGGCAGGGTCGCCTCCTTGTATCATAAAGTTTGGGATTACACGATGAAAGGTAATACCGTCATAAAACGGCTGACCCGTAGGTTTACCTGCATCGGGCATTTTACCTTCGCAAAGTGCTACGAAGTTTCCAACGGTCATTGGAACTTTTTTCTCTTCAAGTTTACAAATTATTACTCCTTTATCGGTAGTAAATTCGGCATAAATGCCCGGTTCGCTTTTCCAGTTAGGGTTTTCGGTACCTACTGCTGTTGGTTCTGTTGGTGCTGCCATTTCTAATTTTGCTTCTGTTTTGTTTCCGCTTGCATTGCATGAACTTAACATGCTTGCAAATACGGTAAGGGTTAGGAATATTCTTTTCATTGTTTTGTTTTTGTTTTATTGTTTATGGTTGTTTAAAGTTGACTGTTAAGTTCTGGATAAATGGAATGTTGGAATATTGGAATTAATTCAGCACAGTTTGTTTTAAATTTCCATTCATCCATCTTTCCAATATTCCCTTTCTCTTTTAAAGATTCAAACTCTCAATGGCTTCTAAAAACTTCTTCTCGGTATTCTCCATTCCTATAGTACTCTTCCCTCCTGCTGCGTTGGTATGTCCGCCTCCTTCAAAATAAGTGCGGGCAAAAGTATTTACATCTACACTACCGCGCGAACGAAACGATATTTTCATTTTGTCCGGCTCTTCGCTAAAGTAAGCACTCACCATTACTCCTTCAATCTTAAAGGGATAGTTGACCAAACTTTCACTGTCACCGGGCTGCAAATTAAATTTTTTTATTTCTGCCTGACTAATCAACATGTAAGCCACTTTCCCATTCTTCACCAATTTTAACTTCTCGTTGAGGCAGTAACCGAAAAATCGAAGGCGGGTTTCGCGGAAAATATTATTCACCTTTTCGCTTACATAATCGGGCTTGGCTCCTTTAGCAATTAAAGCAGAAGCAACTAAATGAGCATTGGGAGTAGTATTATTAAAATGAAAGAAACCATTGTCGGTTACCAAGCCAATGTAAAGAC
>JBKJJB010000211.1:0-5436 GCA_046598235.1 Chitinophagales bacterium | reverse complement strand
CACGAACACAAAGCAGATTGTTTACCGTTTCGAAATAATAAATTACCAATCAAACTTTAAAAAACGTTCTGCAGAAATGCGGAACGTGTTTATTTTATGCAAAAGCAGAAGCGTATGCTTTCATTTTTACAATCATAGAATTTAGTCCGTTTGAACGTTTAGAGGTAAGAAAGGACTGAAGATCAATTCTATTAATGAACTCAAGATCATTATTGATAATATCTTTCGGTGGTTGCCCGGATAAGACTTTAACCAGCAAGGCAATTATTCCTTTTGTAATTACAGAATCCGAATCTGCTTCAAAGAATATTCTTCCCTCCTTTTCATAAGCATGCAGCCATACCTTGCTTTGGCAACCTTTTACTAAAAAATCGTCAAACATAAATTTTGAATCTATACGAGGAAGCTTTTTCCCGAGATCAATTAGATAATCAATTTTATCTTCTCGTTCATCAAATAGATTGAAATCCTCAATTATCTCATTTTCAATTTCAGCGATTGATTTCTGCATGATGCAATGCTACGAAAGTCTTTTCACAATGCGTTTGAGAGCATTAACGGTGACATCAATATCTTCTTTCGTATTGTAGAATGCAAAAGATGCACGACAGGTTCCTTCAATTTTCAATCTGTCCATAAGTGGTTGACAGCAGTGATGTCCAATACGAATGGCAATTCCCTGTTCGTTGAGAAGAACACCTATATCATTCATATGAATATCTTTTATAAGGAAAGAAATAACCGAGGCTTTATTCATAGCTGTTCCTACAATTCGCAAACCTTCTACTTCTAAAAACTTCTCTGTTCCGTAAGCGAGCAGTTCGTCTTCATAAGTTGAAATTTTATCTAAGCCAATTTCATTGATGTAGTTGATTGCAGCACCCAACGAAATTCCCCCTTCAATATGTGGAGTGCCTGCTTCAAATTTGAAGGGCAAATCATTATAGGTAGTTCCTTTAAAGGAAACTGTCTTTATCATTTCGCCACCGCCCATATATGGGTTCATTTGCTCCAATAATTTTTCTTTGCCGTATAGAATGCCGATTCCGGTTCCTGCAAAAACTTTATGCCCACTGAATCCAAGAAAGTCGCAATCCAAATCCTTTACATCCACTTTCTTATGTGGCAATGCCTGCGCAGCATCAATAAAAACAACAGCACCAACTTTATGCGCTTCGCCAATAACTTCTTTAACCGGATGAATTGTACCAAGAGCATTGGAGATATAAGCGATAGAAACGATTTTTGTTTTTTCTGAAAGTAGCTTCTTGTATTCTTCAAAAATTATTTCTCCGGCATCATTAATTGGTATTACACGGAGAGTGGCACCTTTCTCTTCACACAGCATTTGCCAGGGAACAATATTCGAATGGTGCTCCATTTCGCTCACAATAATTTCATCACCGGCTTTAATAAATTTTCTTCCGTAAGAAGTTGCTACAAGATTCACCGCTTCTGTAGTACCGCGAACAAAATTTGTTTCGCGTTCGCTGGCGTTGATGTGCTGTGCAACAGCAGTTCTTGCGTTCTCATACTTCTCGGTAGCTAATTGCGCTAAATGATGTGCTCCTCGATGAATGTTGCTGTTGTAATGGTTGTAGTAATCTCTAATGGCATTGATTACTATCAAAGGTTTTTGCGAAGTAGCAGCATTGTCAAAATAAATAAGCGGCTTACCATTTACCTGCTGATGAAGAATAGGAAATTGAGAGCGGATATGGTTATTCATAATTCACCAGCTTGCTTTAGTATATGAGCAATTAATTTTTCAGAAAGCCAAAATTCACTCTTGTTGATTAGCGAATAGAGTTCAGGCTTAACCATGGGTATAAATCCTTTCTTCTTGGCTAAAACCAAAAGACCAAGTACTCCAATAGTTTTAAGTCCTAGCCTATTTGCTTCTTGTCTGCCGGATGCCTCATCAATAATCAAGTAATCGGCATGAAGTTCTTTAGCTAATGCAATAGCTTCTCTTTCTCCATCATCTAAGTCAGTAATAAATTCAATTTGCAAAGTCACGCTTTGCGCAGAAAGCCAATCCGCAGATTCAATGATTTTTTTTTCTGAATTGGTGAAACGAGCTTTGTTCAATTCAGATTTAACCGCATGGGGTATAACAACTTTACCGAAGAGTTGTGGAAGCAGATTTATACGGTTGATTCGAACTAATGAAATGATTGCTGAAGTATCGCTTACGACTACCATTTGTCAAAATCATTTACCACCTTCATATCCTCTTCAAAATCTTCAATATCGTATTGCCTTGGAATTTTTCGCAACCAAAGTTCATGATGAAACTCATCGCGAGATAATCCCGCTATTCTTGTACACTTAACTGTTGAAACTTTCCCTTTGTTATATAGCAAACATGCCAACTCAATCAAAAATTTGTTAGTGTCTTGTTCGGTTACAATTTGATCAGGGATTTCAATTTTCATACCCCAAAATTAAAAATTCACTTTCAACTCATCTTTCAACTTATCGCACAAGAACTGACGAATAGGCTTGCTGTGAACATGATCTATTACTTCATGCGCAAATGCATAAGTGAGAATTTGGGTGGCTTCCTGTTTTGTAATTCCACGTGCTCGCAAATAGAACATAGCATTTTCATCTAACTGACCAACAGCCGCACCGTGACTACATTTAACATCATCGGCAAAAATTTCAAGCTGCGGTTTTGAATTGATGCTTGCTTCACTTGAAAGCAGTAATGCTTTGCTTGACTGAAACGCATTTGTTTTCTGCGCATCGGGCTTTACAAATATCTTCCCGTTAAAAACCCCTGTAGATTCATCGTTCAACACGCCTTTGTATAATTGATTGCTGGTGCAATTAGGAGCAACATGGTCAACCAAAATGTGATTATCTATGTGCGCATTTTCTTTTCCAAAATACAATCCATTTAAATCAGCATGAGCATTATCGCCAACTAAACGGGCGGTAACATTATTTCTGATAAGTGCATTGCCGGTACCAGTGTTTGGTGAAGAGAAAGTAACGGTGGCAGTACTAAATCTTCCATCGCGCTGAACTTGGCTTTCGAGTGTGTGAATGCCGATTGCATTGCTTACTTCCAATTGCAGTTTAACCAAATCAATAGCAGCGTTCTTGCCTACATAAACCTCAGACACATGATTGTATTGAACAATGATATTGCTGGCATTGCGAAAGTCTTCTGCAATCTGAATGGATGCTCCATCTTCCAATACCACTAAATTTCTTGTTTGTGTAAAGGCATTTTCATCCGATGCAGTAAAGAAATACTGAATGTAGATTGGCTCATTTACTACTACATTTTTTTGCACGTGAATGAACGCTCCATCATTTACAAAAGCTGTATTAAGTGCGGCAAAATGTTCTTCGGTATAATTTATGAGTTTACCAAAATGCTTCTCAACAAAAGTTGTATGTGAACCAAAGGCTTCTTTTAAACTGCCTATTGTAACCCCCTTCATATCGGGAACAATACTTAACTCAGGATGAAAAATTCCATTCAGAAAAATTATACGGAAAGCATAAGGAGGTAAACTGGCTATGTAATTTTTTACAGCCGCATTTACGCGCGAACCAACCGGAGTGAGTGTAATTTGTTCATTGAGTTTTGTTTTAATATTGGTGTATTTCCATTCCTCATGTCGGCTGGAAGGAATACCTAACTTTTGGAATGCGTTCATCGCCTGCGTGCGAAGGGCAGAAAATGAATTTCCATTCTCCTTATAAAGCTCAAACTGCTTTGATATACTTTCAACTACATCCATTCTGTTATTGATTTACCAACTGGGTATTTTCTTCTTTAATCCAGTCATAGCCTTGTTCTTCCAACTTTATAGCCAACTCTTTTCCACCGCTTTTTACAATTTTACCGCCATACATTACATGCACATAATCAGGTACTATGTAATTGAGCAAACGCTGATAGTGTGTAATTACTAAAAAACTTCTGTTGGCATCGCGCAGTTTGTTTACTCCATTGGCTACAATACGAAGCGCATCAATATCCAAACCAGAATCTGTTTCATCAAGTAAACAAAGTGCAGGTTCAAGCATTGCCATTTGAAAAATTTCGTTGCGTTTCTTTTCTCCTCCGCTAAAACCCTCATTGATAGAGCGACTGGTAAACTCCTTATTCATTTCTACCAAGGCAAGCTTTTCTTTCATCCATTTAAGAAAATCTTTTGCGTCCATTGGCTCTAAACCCTGATGTTTACGCTTAGCATTTACAGCGGCTTTCATAAAGTTGGTGGTACTCACTCCCGGAATTTCAACTGGGTACTGAAATGCAAGAAACACTCCTTCGCGGGCACGTTCATCAGCACTCATTTCTAACAAATTCTTTCCATTATAAATTACTTCGCCCGAAAGCACTTCGTAATCTTCTTTGCCCGCTAGTGTAGATGCAAGAGTTGATTTACCAGTTCCATTGGGACCCATAATAGCATGAACTTCTCCTGCCTTGATCTCAAGATTGAAATCAATAAGTATTTTTCTTTCACCTACGGCTACTGTCAGATTTTTTATTGTTAGCATTTTTTCTTTTCCCTTTTTCTGTTATTAGTTCTTTTATCGTCTGCTGTGTATGCGTCTTTTCTAAGTTCTTCATAAACAGGTTTTAAAACTTTTGTATAAAGTGTTTTTCCTGTTTGATATATTTTGAATATCCGAAAAATCATTTTTTGGGGTTATCCTACACTCCCCTCTAATGAAATGCTCAACAGTTTTTGTGCTTCTACCATAAACTCCATCGGCAACTGCTTAAAAACTTCTTTACAATAGCCATTAATAATCATACTTACAGCCTCTTCGTTAGTCAATCCTCTTTGATTACAATAGAACAAGAGGTCTTCACCTATTTTTGAAGTAGTGGCTTCATGTTCTACTTTGCCCGTCATGTTTTTTATCTCGAGATACGGAAAAGTATGCGCTCCACATTTGTCGCCAATCAATAAACTGTCGCACTGCGAAAAATTGTATGCGTTATCTGCTGTTTTATGCACCTGCACTTGTCCGCGATAAGAGTTCTGTGATTTACCTGCACTGATTCCTTTGGAGACAATTCTACTACGCGTGTTTTTGCCAATATGAATCATTTTGGTGCCTGTATCGGCTTGCTGATAATTATTGGTTACTGCCACGGAATAAAATTCGCCAATAGAATTATCCCCCTTCAAAATGCAGCTCGGGTATTTCCATGTAATGGCACTTCCGGTTTCAACTTGTGTCCAACTTATTTTAGAGTTCTTGCCTTTACAAATTCCGCGCTTAGTAACGAAATTGTAAATACCGCCTTTGCCTTCTTTATCACCCGGATACCAGTTCTGAACGGTTGAATATTTTATCTCCGCATTATCATGTGTAACCAGTTCTACCACGGCTGCATGCAATTGATTTTCATCGCGCATAGGTGCGGTACAACCTTCCAAGTAACTCACATAA
>JBKJJB010000017.1:0-10973 GCA_046598235.1 Chitinophagales bacterium | reverse complement strand
GAATGTATCGTCAGATAATTTTATGGAGAAACTGAACACTGCTTACGAGCAGTTTTGGAATGTTGAACGGAACGTGAAAGCAAAAGCACTGAGCCTTACTCCTGAAAAAGTTACCACGCTTGCCTCTATTGTAGAGAAAGAAGTAATCTTTGATAAGGAGTTAACGATGGTTGCAGGAGTTTACCTCAATCGTTTGGCAATCGGTATGCCCTTGCAGGCAGACCCCACTCTAGTTTTTGCCTTGCGAGATTTTGATGCGCGCAGAGTAAACTCAACTCATAAGCAATTTGATTCGCCATACAATACTTACATGTATGCCGGGCTTCCTCCGGGTCCTATTTGTATGCCTCGCAAAAAATCGATTGATGCAGTACTTAACTATCAGCAGCATCACTATTTATATTTCTGTGCTAATCCTGATATGAGCGGCAATTCCATTTTCTCAAAGACATATGAGGAACAAATGAATGTGGCAGCTCAATACAGAAGGAAATTAGATAAATTAAATGTGCATTGAGAAAGGTTAATCGTTGATCGTTAATGGAGGGAAAGGCAGTGAGGTTGTATTTTAATTCGTAATTCGTAATTTTTGTCATGTTTACTTACCATCATCAATTACGTGTTCTTTATGGCGATACCGACCAGATGGGATACGTGTATTACGGTAACTACGGGCATTATTACGAAGCGGCTCGTGCCGAAGCTATCCGCTCGATGGGAATTAGTTACAAGCAATTGGAAGATTTGGGAGTAATGATGCCCATTACTCGCATGAACGTAAAGTATATTAAGCCCGCTCACTACGATGAATTGCTCACCATAAAAACTATTGTTCCGCATTTGCCAAATCGTATTATCATTTTTCAGTATGAAGTTTTTAATGAAAGAAAGGTGCTTATCAACGAAGGCGAAACGCAGCTTATTTTTATTGATATAAAATCGAAGCAAATTCAATCGGCACCTACACTGCTGCTCGAAAAACTTAAACCACACTTTTAATTTTATTTTTACCGCAACCTTACAGGTAGATGAAAGATATTTGGCATAAACTGACTAAAAGGTTTCCATTTTTAAGTTTGCTGGCAAAGCGGGTAAAAACTTTTACCCTTCCGGGGTTCGACCAAATTCCTGTATATGATGTATATCAATTCTTTGTTGCCGAAATAAAAGGCAACTCGCTGGCAATACGAAGCAAGTCAATTGCATTCAGTTTCTTTCTTGCGTTTTTTCCGGCACTTACATTTGTCTTTTCGCTCATCCCTTACATTCCTTATTTCAGCGAATTGGATGTCAACATCATGAATTTTTTGAGAGAGGTACTGCCCGATAAGGAAACATATAATTTTATAAATTCACATACCGGACCTTTGTTGAATGACCTTGCCAACCACAAGCGCGGAGGACTCTTAACAGGTTCTATCTTTTTGGTGGTGTTTCTTACCTCCAACGGGGTAATGGCAATGATGAGTGGGTTCGATAAATCGTACGAAAACTATAAAAAACGAAACGCCATTCAGAGCCGTTTAGTGGCGTTGAAGATTACTGTTTTGCTGATTATACTTTTCATTTTTTCGTTCGGGCTTATTATTGTGGGGCGCGGCTTACTTGCCTTTATTTTCGATTTGCTGCATATCCAAAACGGCTTTACGGTTCTGCTGTTGCAGATAGTGCGTTATGTGCTTATAGGCGGAATGTTCTTTCTCTCTATCTCGCTTATCTACTACTACGGACCAGCCACTAAGAAGAAGTATAAGTTCATCTCTACAGGTGCTACGGTGGCTACTATACTTTCTATTCTTGTTTCAATGGGGTTTTCGTATTGGGTAAATAATTTCAATAAACTTAACCTCATTTTTGGTTCCATCGGCACTATTATGTTGCTTATGATTTGGCTGAATATAAACGCCTTTGTAATGCTTATTGGCTACGAGATAAATGCCAGCATTCAATATAACCGCACGCTTCGCTCAAAAAAGCTGGAAATAAAAGAGGTGGAGGATAGAATGTAAGTCTTGTTTGCATTTGTTCTTCTTACCACTTGACATAATCCTATTAAATTAGTAGATTATGCTACATTCGACCTTTTAATTGAGTATGACAGAGTCGCATTTTAGGAGTATTATTAAAGGTGTTTCGTGGCGGGTAATAGGTACTATAGATACTATTGTGCTGTCGTTTCTCCTTACTGGTCATTTGACTATGGCGCTTAAAATAGGTGCCAGCGAGGTAATTACTAAAGTAGCATTGTATTATCTGCATGAGCGCGTATGGATATTCTTTTTGAAAGAAAGAGCGCAGACTTCGCGGATCTCTTTTTTTAAAGCTGTAACATGGAGGATAGTAGGCACCATTGATACTATGCTGCTGGGTTGGTTTTATTCGGGCAATATCCTCACGGGTCTTAAAATCGGGTTTACCGAGGTGGCTACCAAGATTATTCTTTACTATCTGCACGAAAGGCTTTGGCATAGGGTGCCTGTAGGAACAGTAAGGCAGTGGTTTGGAATAAAAACAATGGACTAAACAACTTCTGCCACAACAAACACACTGCCCGCCACCAGAACCATATCTTTTTTCTTTGCCGCTTTCTTTGCTGCCCTGAATGCCTTTTGTACAGAGGTGTAGCTTTCTCCCTTTAGCTTGTATTTGGCTGCAGCATTTTTTAACTCCACTGCATCCATCCCTCTAGGTATATCTGCTTTGCAGAAATAATAGTTAGCATTCGTTGGCAGTATGGAGAGATTCTTTGTAATGTCTTTATCATTCACCGTTCCATACACCAAATGAAGAGTTTCGTATTTCGTATTTCGTATTTCGTATTTCATTTCTTCCAGTCCGCCTTCGTTATGTGCGCTGTCGAAAACAATCAAGGGTTTCTTTTTTATTACCATCCATCTCCCTATTAACCCGGTATTCTTCGTTACGTTTTTCAATCCTTTCTTAATAGCACTATCCGAAATTTTGATTTCGGTTTTCTTTAATATTTCAATTGCCTTTAAAGCAGTAGCAATGTTTTTCTGCTGATAGCTTCCTCTTAAATCAGTTTCGAAAATCTTCTTTGTGTTATCTTCAGCAAAATGGAGGCTCGACTTTGTTGCTTTTGCTTTCGCTACAAATACCTTTTTTGTTTCGGCTTGCATTTCACCAATCACCACAGGCACTTTCGGTTTTATAATTCCCGCTTTCTCTGCTGCAATTTTCGGCAGCGTATTCCCTAAAAACTGTTGATGGTCGAAACTGATATTAGTAATCACAGATAGGAGAGGAGTAATGATGTTGGTAGAGTCTAACCGTCCGCCCATTCCGGTTTCTATCACTGCGTAATCTACTTTCTTTTCTTTGAAGTATTCAAACGCCATAGCGGTACTTATCTCAAAGAATGAAGCATTTACTTTTTTGAACTTCGTAATGTTATTCTCGGTAAAAGTTTTTACAAACTTCTTACTGATATAGTTTCCGTTAATCTTTATTCTTTCTCTGTAATCTTTGTAATGCGGAGATACAAACACACCAACCTTATATCCTTGTTGCTGAAGAATAGATGCGATAATGTGAGTAACAGAACCCTTTCCGTTAGTGCCCGCCACATGAATGCATTTTAACTCCTTTTGAGGATTACCCAGAATATCGCACAGCTGAATGATGTTGGTTAAATCATTTCGGTAAGCTGTAGCACCCACCCGCTGAAACATGGGCAGTTGTTCAAGAAGATAGCGGAGGACTTCTTTGTAGGTCAAAACAATTTTTAAAGCAAATGTAAATGGTTCGCGTAAATACTACTGCACAGTAAATACGTAGTTGATAGAACCATATTGAAGCGGATCGGAAGTTTGTGATTCGTTGAACTTAGATAGTTTGGCAGCGCGCTTGGCATTATCAATCGTACACTGATCAGTAATGGTAGAACCCTCCCGATGATATTTTGCATCTGTTACATTTCCGTTGCGGTCAACGGTGATGTCAATAATTACATTTCCCTTTTCGTTGCAGTATTTTGGTGCAGGCAGCGAAGTGCTTCTTCTGCCTTTCAAACTTACCCCTCTAAAGTCGCCTTTGCCAGGTCCCATACCAACACCATCTTCACCACTTAAATAGTTTTTTGAGTTGGGGTCGCCTGAAGGTTTCCCTTGGTCGCCTTGTGCTCCGCCTGTGCCGTCACCCTTACTATTGTTCGGATTACCATAGGCACCTTTCTTAAACATTGCGTTTGCATCTACTTTTTGTTCTGGTGTTGCCACACTTTCCTTAGTTGTATTAGTAGACGTTGAGTTATCGGTTTTCTTATTCACTACCGGTTTAGTTACGTTGGTTTCAACGGGCTTTGCTTTGGGAACTGTCTTGGTTTCTTTATTAATAACAGGCGCTTCTTCCAAGTCTTGAGTTGTTACGTCTTCTTCTTCCGGGGCTACCTGTTGTTGGGCTTCCGAAGGCGGAGGAGAAAAGTCGGCTTGTATAGGAGTAAGCGTTGTTTGCTGCTCTTCTCCACTGCCTGTTTCATCGGTTCCAAAGTTTACCGATACGCCACCAGCACTGTCGGTATAAGGCGGATCGGGAGGTGTTAGTATCATCCAGATAAGAAAAAGAAGAATGAGTGCATGCAGCGCAACAGTTACAAAAGCCGCAATGGTTGTTTTGCGGTTCTTAAAACTTCTTTCATCTGATTCAAAACTATTGGCAAACATTTTAAGTTAATCGTTATTGGTTATTGGTTAATCGTTATTGGCATTCTGTATTTACTATTAACCATTAACGCTTAACTATTAACCGGTTATTTATTTGTAGTAGCAAGTACCATCTTTATCTTCAACCTGTTCCCAATAGAAATTAAGTCTACAATTACCTGCACAGGAAGTGTGTTATCAGCTCTTAATACAACAGTAGGATCTTCGAGTGTTTTCGAATCGGTGGCTAACTGCGGCTCTATCTGTTCGTAGGCAACGGGGGCATTGTTAATGTAATACTTCTTCTCTGCATCTATTGAAATAGTGATAGTTTGTTTTGCCACTGACTTTCCTGCATCGCTCTTTGGCAGAATCAATTTTATTACCGAAGGATTTACCAACGTTGAAATAATAAGAAAGAACAACATCAAAAAAAACATGATATCGCTAAGCGAGGAAGTGCTTACCTCTGACTGCATTCTTGATTTTCTTCTTAACTGCATTTTTGTTTAATTACTTGGTTGGTTCTTGTATCAAATCAATAAACTCTACGGTAGTACTCTCTAATTGAAAACTCACTCGGTCAATCATAGTATTCAAGTAGTGAAAGCCAATGTGAGCGATGATTCCTACAATCAATCCTGCGGCAGAGGTTATCATCTTTTCATAAAGTCCTCCTGCTATCAATCCAATACTGATATTATCGGCTAACGAAATGTTGTAGAAAATTTTGATAACACCGCTGATAGTTCCCACAAAACCAAACATAGGCGCAATACCTGCAATAATGCCAAGGTAAGAAAGGTTCTTTTCCAGCTTATATATTTCCAGCTTGCCGGTATTCTCCACAGCACTCTCAATTTCTTTAACCGGTTTGCCTAATCGTTTAATTCCTTTTTCGAGCAAGCGAGAAATAGGAGTGTTACTGCTTCTGCAAAGACTCAACGCTGCATCTGTCTTTCCATCCAGCAACATGGCTTTAATATTTGCCATAAAGCCCGTATCCACTCTCGATGCACGGTTAATAGTTATAAATCTTTCTACCATCAGAAATACCGCAATCACCGAAAGGATACCAATGGGTATCATCACCCATCCTCCTTTCATTATTAAATCAAGAAGATTAAGCGTAGGTTGTTCTGTGGCAACGGCTGCTGCCACTGCGGTGCTATCAACTACAATTTGAAGAAGGGTCATAGTAATTATTTTAAGGGTAACGCTCGGTTACCAGTTTTTAGTATGGCAAATTTCACTCCTTATAGTTAATTCGCTATCCTACTACTGAACTGAATACTGTTGATTGTGTTTATAAAAAGACGGATACTAAGAAGAAATTATGAATGGATAATTGGAAGAATGGATAGACAAAATGAAGGTATTTATCCAACCTTCCAGCCTTCCACTATTCCATTATTTCATTATTTAACTACTTTCGATGGATGCTAAAACTTTTACATGTTTCGTTATAAAACCGGATTGCTGTTGCTGCTTTTTACAGTAGCTGCCGTGTTGGTGTTGTTTACTTCGTCTTATAAACCTGCCGCTACACCTTTTCACAGTAAGGAAGAATTAAAGGCATTGATAGGTTCGCGTTCACCTATAGATACAGGAGAATATTTTCTTGGCAGTGTTGCTTGTCGCGGTTGCCACGGTTATGATACGCTTCGCATTGCCAACGTAGATGCTGACACCAACGATATTAATCTATATGACGACTGGCAAAGTTCTATGATGGCTCTTTCGGCAAAAGACCCTGTGTGGAGAGCAAAAGTGAGTCACGAAATTTTAGTTAACCCGGGGCATTCTGCCGCACTGCAAACCAAATGCACTTCGTGTCATGCTCCTATGGGACACTACAGTGCCATGTTTAAAGGCGCGCAGCATTATTCCCTTGCCGACATGTTGCTTGATACATTGGGATTAAACGGAGTTGCCTGTGGCGGTTGTCACCAAATTGCCAATGATAGTCTGGGGCTTCAGTATTCAGGGAACATTAATTACGATACTTCGAGGGTAGAGTACGGTCCTTTTGAAAATCCTTTAATAGGACCTATGCAATTGTATGTGGGTCTTATTCCAACGCATAGCAGGCACGTAAGCCGTAGCCAGGTTTGTGCATCGTGCCATACTTTGCTTACTCAAGCTGCCGACTTGAATGGAAATGCAACAGGAACTTATTTTGTAGAGCAGGCAACTTACCATGAATGGCTCAACAGCAGTTTTAATAACGAGCAACCTTGCCAAAGTTGTCACATGCCCCAGGTGCAAGACCCTGTAATTATTGCCAACAACATTCTCAATCTTCCTCCGCGCAGCCCTTTCAACCTGCATAAGTTTATGGGAGGAAATACCACCATGCTTAAGTTGATGAAGCAAAACAAAACTTCTCTCGGCATTGACGTTCCCGATGCTGATTTCGACAGTACTATCACTGCTACCTTGGATTTGCTGCAACATTCTACCCTCGACATGAATACCAAAATTGATTCGGCAACTAACGATACACTTTTTGTAAGTGTTGAATTGACGAACAAGGCAGGACATAAATTCCCGAGCGGTTATCCTTCGCGCAGGGCTTATGTGCAGTTTGCTGTAACTAATTCTACCGATACAATTTTTCAATCGGGAATGCTGCGACCCGATTACGAAGTAATGGGGCAAACCAATGTTGTAGAGCCGCACTACAACATTATTTCCGATTCTACCCAAGTGCAGATTTACGAAATGGCAATGGGCGATATAAACGGAAACTTCACTACCGTGTTGGAGCGCGGCTACACCGAGTTGAAAGACAACAGGATTCCTCCTTCGGGGTTTACCACTTCGCATTATGTATATGACACTACCAAAATTATAGGCGCTGCCACTACCGACCCTGATTTTAATTTTGCAGCAAGTGTTGAAGGCACCGGAAAAGATATTGTTCATTACCACATTCCGTTTAATGGAAAAGGAGGAGCCATACATGTGTCGGCAGCGGTGTATTACCAGGTGCTGCCTCCGCGCTGGCTTACTGAAATGTTTGCTTACAACAGCGATTTTATAGATTCTTTCAGAACCATGTATCTGGCAGCCGATAAAGCTCCCGTGCTCATTGCCCATGACCAGGCGGATACCACAGTCATTGTTTCTTCTGTAGCACAACTTACAAAACAGAATGAGTGGAAAATTTTCCCTGTTCCTACATCCGATGGTAAAATTGTTATTCAGAATATGAACCAACAAGCTATTTCACATATCGAAGTATGGGATGCTGCCGGAAGAAAAGTAAATGAACTTAGCTTTGACGATAAGCGTTCATCCTGCAACATCACTCTGCCCTACGCAGCCGGTATTTATTACTTGAAAATAGAAAGCGGAAATAAATTTGTAGTGAAGAAGGTGGTGAGGGAATAAGTTCTTCTATCGGTGGGGTCCGCACCTATCGCATTTAAAGATCAATTCATTACAACAGAGAAAAAAGAACTTAACGGAACCAAGTGATGAAAAGTAAAGGTACTATTAACATAAAAATATCTTTCCCAGTGATTAGCAAAACTAATTATGGATATTCTGTTAGTCAATCTGCAAATGAATTCGTCATATGTAATAAATCATATTTAGATGGAATAAAAAAAGGAGAAATTAGGGAAGAGATTATTGACTCTGCCGGCAATTTGTTCAGGAAACTAAAAACTGAACCCGTTGGTTATACTAATATTCTCTGGGGATTTGATTTAGCTTCCTTTAGCTCCACTTATTATGCTGATGTTTATCTAGAAAAACTGAAAGAACTTACAGTTCCGCAACTTATAGCTATCGGTTTAGATGTATTAAAAAATAAACCATCTTATTACTCCGACACTATGTTAGATATTGAAAAGCATAAGGAAGTTTTTTTGCAACTAAACAAAAAGGAAGACATATTGAAATATATCTTCTTTTTTGTTGAGCCAACAAATTTTCATTCTCCGTAAAAAAATTATACATGAGGCATCAGACTTCTTCTATCGGTGGGTGTCTGCACCACATCTGTTCGGAAGACCTGAAAAAGAGCGCTGTCATGCTGACGAAGGAAGCATCTTGTATTTGACTCTCCTATGAAATACAAGATCCCTCTACGAAGGAGTCCTTCGGACACTCAACTTCTTAATTATCTGAATTTCTTTTTGGGATTTCTACTACTATGAAATACGGCAATGATCCTAACCTCATCACCTTCTACTTTGTAAATAATTACAAACGGAAACAATTTCATTACTACCTGCCTGTAATCTCTCTCTAACATCGGGTAAGCAAGCGGGCGGGTTTCAAGATAATCTAACACAGCCAGGAAAGCATCTATAAACTTACCACCCAAATCTTTACTGCGCTCTTCGTACCAAATTGCCGAATCATTTAACTCTTGTCGTGCTTCTGCTTCTATGCTAACCTTATAGCTCATTCAGCTTCTTCTTAATTTTCTCTGCTTCTTCGCGGGCATTATAATAGGTTGCATTACCTTCTTCCACGCGGTTAATTCTTTCGCTTAAAATAGCTCTTTGCTCATCCGATAAATTTACAACTACATCATGATGTTCCACCACATCCATCAACTCCACTAAAAGGGTTTCATCGCGGGTTGCTTGTATGGTGTCAATCAGTTTGCGTTTTGTTTGAAGCAAATCCATGTAAAATAATTTTTAAGCAAGGTAAAAAATATTTTCCGTTACTAATAAACTCTTCGACAGGATGAATTCGAGACTTCCGAAGTTTCCAAAACTTCGGAAGTCTTTTTTAGTAGCGTTTGGTAAGCGAATAATTTTACGCGCTCAACTCCACTTCGTATCCACTCTTACTTCTTATATTCATCACATAGCCACCTTCGAAAATGAAGTATTGCCCGCGTATGCCGGTGAGCTTCATTTCTATAATCGGCATCTTTTCAAAAGAGAGCGATGTAACCTTTACAGGATATTCTTCAACAGGGTAAATAATTTCTACCACTTCATCATTATCCGATTTGTATTGCTGAAACTGTTCAGGAATCAGTTGAATGATTCTTTTCTTCTCTTCTAATAAATCAATGCCGTTCGAAGATTCATTCTTCAGCATCTTCTGCCAATTGGTTTTGTCGGTAAGGTGTTCTTTCAAAACCACCTCAATAAATCCTGCTAACTGGCGGTAAGGAGTTTCTGCCAGTATAATTCCTTTATGCGCGCCCTGGTCAATCCATCGTGTAGGAATTTGACCTTCTCTGGTTACACCTACTTTTACGGTATTGGTAAGAGCCAGATAAACAAAATGGGGCTTTAAATGATTTCTGTTTTCCCATTCGGGGTCTCTGCCTTTTCCTAAATGCGCTTCACATAATTCAGGACGAAGAATGCACTCTGCATTATCAGGAGCATTGGCAAAACAATTGTAGCACATGCCTTCGCCAAAACTCTTCGAAGTCTTTTTTCCGCAAATGGTACAGAATATTTTTCCTGTCCATTGCAGTTTTATCTTATTGCCAACTAAGGTATTTACAGGTACTTTATCATCTCCCAGTCTCAGATAATACTGAACCGGGTTAATGAAAGAAGTCGACATTTTATCTAAAACTCCGTGTGCTTGCATGAAGCAAACATAACTGAAACCGCAAACTATTTTTCTACATTTGCGCCACTCCGAAGGAGTCCTTTGGACAAAAAAATCAACTATGAACGAAGTATATATTGTAAGTATGGCTCGCACTCCTATAGGAAGTTTGAGCGGAGTATTAAGCCAGTTAAGCGCTGTGCAGTTAGGCAGTCAGGCAATTAAGAAAGCAATTGAAAGAGCGGGAATTAAAGGAACTGATGTAGAAGAAGTAATAATGGGTAATGTGATACAGGCAAACACGGGTCAGGCACCTGCGCGTCAGGCAGCATTGGCTGCGGGTGTTCATTCCAATGCAACAGTTACTACCATTAATAAAGTTTGTGCATCGGGAATGAAGGCTATTATTTACGCAGCGCAATCCATCATGTTGGGCGATAAGCATATTGTAGTTGCCGGAGGAATGGAGAGCATGACCAATGCACCTTACATGATTGCCAATGGAAGAAATGGCTATCGCTATGGCAACGGTGAGTTAGCCGATGCTATTGTGCGAGATGCTTTGCAAGACCCTTACAACAAAGAGATGATGGGTAATAGCGGAGATAGATGTGCAAAGAAGTTCAACTTCACCCGCGAAGAGCAGGATGCCTTTGCTTTAGAAAGTTATCGAAGAGCAAGTGAAGCCTATAAGAATGGTTCGTTCAGCGATGAGTTATTTGATGTGGAGATTGCAGGAAGAGGAGATTCTACTTTCGTAAAAGAAGATGA
>JBKJJB010000130.1:0-3212 GCA_046598235.1 Chitinophagales bacterium | reverse complement strand
ATTATTAACATGAGAATACACTTTATAGCCATAGGCGGAGCAGTAATGCACAACCTGGCAATAGTTTTAAGCAGAAAAGGGAATAAAGTTACCGGTTCTGATGATAAGATCGTTGACCCCGCACGCAGCAATTTGGAGCGCGAAGGTATACTCCCTGAAGTTATTGGCTTTTATCCTGAAAAAATAACCGAAGATATAGGTGCTATAATTTTAGGAATGCATGCCCGCGAGGATAATCCTGAACTTATCCGCGCCCGGGAACTGGGGTTAAAGATTTTCTCATTCCCTGAATACATCTACGAAGTTTCTAAAGATAAACAGCGGGTAGTAATAGCAGGTAGCCACGGAAAAACGAGTATTACTTCTATTATAATGCATGTACTCAAAGAAAATAATTTCGATTTCGATTACATGGTAGGCGCAAAAGTAAAAGGTTTCGATACCAGCGTAAAACTGACCGAAGATGCTCCTGTTATCATTCTTGAAGGTGATGAATACCTCGCTTCTCCATTACACCGCGAGTCGAAGTTTATGTTTTATAAACCGAATGTTGCTCTTATAACCGGAGTGGCATGGGATCATGTAAATGTGTTTCCTGATTACGATGAGTATGTAAAACAGTTTGAAAAATTTGCATACAGCGTAGCAGAATGGGGTTTCCTTACCTGGTTTGATGGAGATGAAGAATTGAAAAAGATTTTCAATACCTATAATGCCAAAGTTCGTACACGAGCCTATACTACCCATTCGTATTGTATTAAAGGAAATATAACTTGGCTGAAAACTGATGCAGGAGAAGTATCTTTGAAAGTATTTGGCGAACACAATCTGCAGAATATTTCCGGAGCGAGATATGTCTGCAATGAACTGGGAGTTGCTGATGAGAACTTCTATCATGCTATCTCAACCTTTGAAGGAGCAGCAAACCGGCTTCAATTTATTGGCAGAAATGAACAAACAGTTATTTATAAAGACTTTGCCCACTCACCTTCAAAACTGAAAGCAACTGTTCATGCCATGAAACATCAGTTTAAAGAAGAAGAGTTAGTAGCCGTAATGGAGTTGCATACTTTCAGTAGCCTGAATAAAGATTTTCTGGAGCAGTACAGCGGCTCTATGAATGATGCAGATATTGCGGTAGTGTTTTACGATAAGGAAACTTTTGCGCACAAGAAAATGCCGGTGCTGGAAGAAAGTTTTGTGAAGAATGCTTTTAATGATGAGCGATTAAATATTTTTACTGATAAAGATTCGTTGCAAAATTTTCTTTTAAAACAGAATTGGAACAGAAAAAATTTACTGCTTATGACATCAGGGAATTATGCAGGAATGAATGTGGAAGATTTAGCTAAAGAAATTTTAAGTAGTAAACAGTAAACTCACCTCATGAAAGAACAACTTGACCTATTTGGCACTGCTGCTTCAACCCTCAATCTTAAACGTCCTCTAGCATTTTTCGATTTAGAATCAACCGGGGTTGATTTTGCAAAAGACAGAATTGTAGAGATAAGTGTTATTCAACTTAATCCTGACGGAAGTAAGGTTAGCAAAACATGGAGACTTAATCCCACTATTCCTATTCCTATTGAAGCATCGAAAGTGCATGGCATTTATGATGAAGATGTTATTACTTGCCCTTCCTTTAAAGAGGTGGCGCAAGAAATATTTGATTTGTTTGACCCCTGCGATTTGGCAGGTTTTAATTCTAACCGTTTTGATGTGCCTATGTTGTTGGAGGAGTTTATTCGTGTAGGTTTAAGTTTTAGTATTGACAATCGTGGGTTGATTGATGTGCATCGCATTTATACCCATTTTGAGAAACGAACGCTTGAAGCTGCTTACCGATTTTATTGTGATAAGCCCTTAGAAAATGCGCACAGTGCCGAAGCCGATACCAACGCCACCTACGAAGTGCTCATTGCTCAATTAGAGAAATATGCGGGCGATTTAAAAGGCGATGTGCAGTTTCTTCACGATTTCAGTAACGAAGAAAGATTTATTGACAGCGGAAGAAGATTTATTTACCTCAATGGTAAACCTGCTTTCAACTTTGGCAAATACAAAGGAAAATATGTGGAAGAAGTTCTTCGCAACGATTCCGGCTATTATAACTGGATGATGAATGGCGACTTTGCGCAGCACACTAAACAAAAGCTTACCGAAATAAAAGAAAGCTTAAAACGTTGACATTCTGATTGCTGTTCTAACTTGATTTAAATCATTAAAAAATCAAAAGCTTTGTTCAAAAGTAATTTCAAAAATTACTTTTGCTGCTCTTATAAATTCCGGTTAAAACATTCCCTTGAGCGATAGTCTTGTCATAATTCCTACTTATAATGAACTCGGTAACATTGAGAAGATGATACACGCGGTATTTTCTTTACCTAAAGAATTTCACCTGCTCATAATTGACGATGGTTCACCAGATGGAACGGCACAAAGGGTAAAAGACTTGCAGCAAAAATTTTCCGACAAACTTTTTTTGGTTGAACGTAGCGGCAAATCAGGTCTAGGTACTGCTTACATTGCTGGATTTAAATGGGCTTTGCAAAAAAGCTATTCATTCATTTTCGAAATGGATTGCGATTTCAGTCATAACCCTAATGACCTTCTTCGCCTATATAAAGCATGTTCTGTAGATGGCTTTGATGTCTCAGTGGGTTCAAGGTATGTAAAGGGCGGTGGTTTTATAAATTGGCCTAAAGATAGAATCCGCCTATCAAAATCGGCTTCACACTACGTTAACCTTGTTACATGGATTGGAATTAAAGACCCCACTGCAGGATTTATTTGCTATAGCAGAAAAGTACTTGAAACTATTGACCTTGATAAAATCAGTTTTGTTGGCTATGCCTTTCAGATTGAAATGAAATTTGCCGCACGTAAACTTGGTTTTAAAATAACCGAGGTGCCTATCATCTTTACAGAAAGAGTAGAAGGAGTTTCAAAAATGAGTCGAAATATTATCCGCGAAGGCATTTTCGGTGTACTCAAAATTCAATGGAATAGTTTCTTTAGCAGCTACAGAAAAAAGTAAGGCACACCACATAATTTTTAAAAATATTCTTACAGTTTTGTCCATTCATCTATTTCTGTTATTCCTAAACCTTTGGTTCACAATATATTGCTGAACCAATCTTTAAATTGAATACCCCTTTCGGGGGATGCTTTTAAAACCGTCTCGTATCAAGCTCTCCAGAATCACTGTTTTA
>JBKJJB010000445.1:0-5193 GCA_046598235.1 Chitinophagales bacterium | reverse complement strand
AGCGGGTTGGCAGATAGGTCATACGCTTCCCGTAGTTGAAGTTCCTTATATTATCTTTTTCAATGCAATTTTTACAGGAACAGCTATTGGGGTTACATTCATCAATATTTTTCTTTTTAAAAAGAGGAACATCCAAATGCTTCTTTGTTGGTTTTCTATTCTGTTTATAGTTACCGCAGAGTGTTTTGTTTACTATAAATACCAAACAAAGGTTTTTATGGGCGATGTTATTCTTACACCTTGGAACGTTCTTGCCGTAGTTGCAGTAGTATTTCAAATTCTTGCATTTTTCTTTATCAGAAAAGATGAAGAGTTGGTGAAGAGTGTGGATAGATTGAGAGACTAAAATTTTTTCGTTCGCTACACAAAAAACCTTTTGTAGAACTGCATGGCGTTTTTATGCATTATTTTTTGCACCAATTCAAGAGGAGAGTAGCCAAACCACAGTTCTTCATGATAGCGATTTGCTTCGAGGTATTGAATTAAATCTTGTTGCAAAAGCGGAAACTTGGCAGCCGATTCATAGGGGTCCATGTGAGTGATGGAGCCATCAAAATCGGTTCCTATTGCCACTGCATCCCAACCCGATTTATCTTCTACTGCTTTTACAATCTGAAAAGCATTATCCCAAAACATTTTGCAGAACTCCTGCCGTTGCTTTTTCAAATCTGCGATGTCCGTTACACGTTTCACATTTTGTATGCCACCTAAGTTTCCTTTGTCCATCATTATTCCAATCAGTCCTCCCGATTGATGAATCACCTTCGCTTCTTCATTCGATACATTAATACTCCAGCGATAAAGTTTGTGTTGTCTTGCTTTTGCAAGCACATCGTTTTCTTTTATAGAACTGTCGAGTGTGCTGTAGCCGTTCATCCCCGCATGGCTGCTTACCACCGGAATTTTATCGTTGGGGTTAATAGAGTTGTAATTGGTTATAAAGGAGAAATAGTCCTTGCGAGATAACGCGCTCATGTGCTTGGTATCTATCAAAATACGTTTCCCGTTTTCGCGACTCAGCAATTCGCGCACAACATGCCAACCTAATTCTGTAATGCCCTTATCTTTTCCCTTGTTTTGATTTACAAGCGTGTTGATAGGCGGTTTGAAACTGGTAGCATGTCCGCTCAAGTGATTCCAAAAATGATGCGCCAGATTAATCATGAAAGGCGGATACTCCCATCGCTTCAAAGCCAAAATATTTTCAGTCAACATTTCCTTTAATTCTTCTGTACTCATCGCATCGGTATCGGGAGTGCCGGTGCCCAGCACATGCGCTCCTTCAATAGTCATAATACCAATAAGTGTATTTGATTTTTTTAACGCAGTTTCTAACTCTTCAAAATTATTCACCAACACAAACTCACTTTTGCCATCGGGGCTTTTGCCCAATTGCTCTATTACAAAAGCATATTCACGTTCTAAATCTTCGAAGTAATTATAGTGCGACATTTGATTTTCTATGCAGGAAACATCATAGCCCGTAATTACTTCCTGCATAATATTGATACGCTTCTTGCCGATTAACAATTTCGGAATGTTGCGGAGGTGCAGAAATCCTCTTTCAAGGGGATAAAGCGAAAGCTGAAACACACGCACATTGCCTGCCGACAAAGCATTGAGATTGGTTTGGGTTTCTTTCAGCACTTTTTGCGAAATCCCGCTGATTGATTTAGCAAAATTGGTTTCAATTTTGTGATGCAGCTTATCCCAAATATTTGCTTTCGGGTTTGGATAACCCGAATTGAAAGCTTTAATGTGAGGATGGCAATGAAGGTCGATGGTGAAAATTTCTTTACTCATTATTTCTCTTTAGTGATACATAAGACTCTTATGCGGGGCAATATATTTTAACTGCTTGATTTTTCATTCAACAATACGATTTGCTTTCATCGCTCGAATCATTTCACCGTATCTCAATCCGCGTAGCATGGCATTAAGCATTTGAGCAATTCGTTTTGCTTTGGTTGAATCTGTCTTTGCGCTTTCAATCCACTTGCTGAAATATTTTTGTTCTGAACCTGAGAGCTTTTTAAATCCTTCCATTGCTTTTGGTTCATCTTCGAGACATGCCATCATATCTTTCGAAAATTCAAAAGCTGTTTCATCGGCAGTCATCTGAACATTGACTTCAGCACCTTTGCGTTTGCCAATCTCTTTTCGGATAGCAGCATTCAGTGGCATAAGAAAATCGCCCTTGCCCATGGGTATCAGTGCTACTTGTTTAAATGAATAATTATCCAGTTTCCCTTTTACACGAAATGATTTTTTATTTCCGGGTTTTAATTTCTGTGCAAGTTCAGCGGATATTACAATAAACGTCCACCCTGTTTTTTCACCTTGCTTGGCAAACCTTGATATTGTTGCACTGAATTTAATCATCGGCTAAATTTAAGATTGCAATTTCAATTTTGAAATTTACATTCGCTGATAATATAAAAACAACATCATGGGTCGCGCATTTGAATTCCGGAAGGAAAGAAAATTTAAAAGATGGGGTGCCATGGCAAAAGCCTTCACCCGTATTGGAAAAGATATTGCCATTGCGGTAAAAGCAGGTGGCGGTGACCCCGACTCTAATTCGCGCTTGCGCGCATTAATGAATAATGCCAAAGCAGCGAATATGCCAAAGGCAACGGTGGAAGCAGCTATTAAAAAAGCTTCTTCAAAAGAAACTGCGGGTTACGAAGAGCATACTTACGAGGGATACGGACCGCATGGAGTAGCAATAGTAGTGGACACCGCTACTGACAATACAACTAGAACCATTTCGAACCTGCGGGTTATTTTTAATAAAAATGGCGGAGTGATAGGCACCAGTGGTTCGGTAGAATATATGTTTAAGAAAAAGGCAATGTTCAAATTCAATAAAGGAACTTTGAATATAGAAGAGCTTGAACTTGAATTGATTGATGGTGGCTTGATTGAAATAAGCGAGGAAGAAGGATTAGTTACTGCCTATGCTGAGTTTACCGATTTCGGAAACCTGGCAAAAGCATTGGAAGCAAAAGGAATTGAAGTAACTGAATCGGGGTACGATAAAACGCCTGACTTCTTTAAAGAGTTGGATGATGCCGGTGCCGAAGAAGTAATTAAGCTCATCGAAAAGTTAGAAGAAGATGACGATGTGCAGCAGGTGTTTCATAATATGAAGTAACGCACCTACCCCTAAATCCCCAAAGGGGACTTTAACAGCCAGAGGCAAATTTCAATTTCAAAGCCATCAAAACTATTTACAGGTTGCTTTTGTGTTTTGCATTTAAGCCACCTTCGGGGGTTTGGGGGCTAAGTATTTTTTCAACCCTTCTTCGCCCCATTTCATTACCACATTGTGGTTCCATTCAAACAATGGTTTAAAAACGGGAGATAGAAAATTCATTAGCGCAGAATTTGTTTTTACCACCCAGTAATATTTTACAATACAGGCTCCATTTTCGTTTTCAAAAACCCAGGTGCCTCTGCCTTCTAATTCGCCAGTAGTTGTGCCTACAAGTTTCTTTAATGGCTCTACTTCCAAAGCAGTTCCTGTATAAGTAAGTGTATAGGGAAGAAAACTTCTTGTTCTAAATTTTTTAACCGCGCCTACTCCAATCGCATCGCCTTTCTTTATGGTTTCTACTTTGCTTTGCCCTTTCCACCACAGGTGATAATTATCTGCATCGTGAATAGCGTTGTAAACTTTTTCGAGAGGAGCATCAAATTTCCAGATGGTCAGAAAATTATAATCGGTAGCCATTTGCTTCTTTTAATTCTAAAATTTCATCTTTGAAATATGAATCGATTCGAAAATAAGATAGTTGTAATAACAGGAGGCTCTTCGGGTATTGGAAAAGCAGCCGTTGAAAAATTTGCCCGCGAAAAGGCAGCAGTAGCAATTTGGGATGTGAATGAGACACTGGGAAAAGAACTTGAATTATTGCTTTTAAATGAAGGGCTTGTTGCCCGTTTTATAAAAGTAAACACTGCAAAGTTTGAAGAAGTAGAAACTGCAACGAAGGAAACCATCAAACAATTCGGCAGAATTGATGTGCTCATCAACAACGCGGGCATTACCCGCGATGCTTCGTTGCAAAAAATGACGGCAGAACAATGGCAGCAGGTTTTAGATGTAAACCTTACCGGTGTTTTTAATTGCTGTAAAGCAGTTTCGCCAATAATGATTCAAAATAATTTTGGTAGAATCATCAACACTTCATCAATAGTTGGTTTGTATGGTAATTACGGACAGGCAAATTACGCTGCCACTAAAGCCGGGGTAATTGCTTTTACCAAAACACTTTCGCGCGAGTTGGGCAAACACAACATTACAGTAAATGCTGTAGCCCCGGGATTTATTGCTACCGATATGATTAAAACTATTCCCGAAAAAGTAATTGATGCCATGAAAGAAAAAGTGCCACTTAAAAAATTGGGCACGCCTGAAGATGTGGCAAACACATATCTGTTTCTTGCCAGCGAAGAAGCGCAGTTTATTTCGGGAACAGTAATAAGTGTTGACGGAGGACTGACTATTTGATTGATTATTTATTATTGATAATTCAAGGGTAACCGAATTTATAAATTGAATGCTGTCATGCTGAACGAAGGTTTCCGTAGTGAAGCCTGCCCGTTCCGTTCAGGCGGGCATCTTGTATTATGTTATCTGCAAAATACAAGATTCCTCGCTTTGCAAAGCCAAAACTCGGAATGACATGTTTCTTATTTTGGGTTACGTCAGCCGGAGAATCACATAATCAATAATAAATGCCAAATGACTTCTGAAATCTATTCCTACCTCCTCTACACCTGGATTGCCATTGGTATTATTGCCTTTCCTTTTTTACTTAAACAAACCGCTCCTTACGGACGGCATACCTCAGATAAATGGGGTCCAATGATTTCGAACCAATTAGGATGGATGATACAGGAAGGAGTAGCGCCTTTCTTTATCAGCTTTTGGTTTTGGACAGGAGGTTTAGAAAAGACAAACGCCAGTTATTTTTTCTACGCGCTTTATATGGCGCACTACATTTATCGCTCCTACATTTTTCCTTTTCGAACAAAAACTAAGGGAAAAAAGATGCCGCTGGTAATTTGTGGCTCGGCTGTGTTCTTCAATTTCTGCAATACATTTATTCTTGGTTACTTTTTGGGCAACGTTGGTGGTAACTATGGCAACGAATATTTTTTCTCCCCTTTGTTTATTATTGGTTT
>JBKJJB010000431.1:0-4430 GCA_046598235.1 Chitinophagales bacterium | reverse complement strand
ATTGAGGAGTGCCCGGAGTAAGCGTGAAAGGACCCGAAGTTTGAACAAATCTTCTGTCACCCGAAGGTTGACCGCTAGAGTGATCGCTCCATCCGCTTGCACAAGGCTCTCCAGGAAAGCAGAACTTGGTTACCGGTCCTCCACTGTTATATCCTGTTCCACCTTCGGTAAAGGGCGTTCCGTCTTTCCATAAACCCTCTTGGAAATTTCTGTATTGTGCTGCAGAACCCGGATCCGACTTAGGGTCACCGGAACCCACGTTGATGAAATAGACAAATGAAGTCAAACCAAGTTGATTGGAACTATCATCTAAAGGTCCTTCGAAAAAGTCAATACCCAAAAGAGGCAACTGCGCGCCATAACCGCCTACGCCATTGCAATCATTATCGTTACCATCGTTGTAAATTATACCTAAACTTCTTGATACATCGCAACCAACGCGGTCGTTAGAGTAACATCCCAAATCAGGATCAGCCCATTGAGAGAGATACGTTTCGTATAGCGGATTTGATGATTTATTTACAATTTCATATTTATAAAAAGTCATGTTGTTGATGTCATCGGTAGTTTGGAATGCAAACGCCAATGAGTTTATCTGTACTCCAATCGCCTGACCGTTTGATTCGGTATGCAGGTTTCCCAAATCATTAAATACCCAAAACACCATTTGGTCAGCAAAGGCATCTGACTCTTTACCTCTGCAAGGAATAATTGGGAAGTCGCCTTTAACAGGGTCATAAATTCCATCACCATCCATATCTTTAAAAGGAGCAAGGTTGTCGTTGATATTAAAAGTCTCGCCCAGTAATGATGGGTCAGATGCCAGGTAAGGATTTTCTTTACCGGGCCAGGTAAGAAGCCCTTTAGGAATATCGGCAACAGTTGTTAGGTTTCCTTTTAGTGCATAAGCAGCCTGTGCTTTTGCAATGTCGCTACCCAATACATTAAAGAAACGGTCGTATTTATTGCAAACCGTTTTATCTACCTCACCATTTGCAATAGGACCGGGCCAGTAGTCATCGCCCCCCTGACGGTAACGCTGTGCAGCACACTTTAAGTTACCTCCACCATCTTTACCCGATATCCAAATAGCTCCGGCAAAAAGCGCATTTAAAGATGCACCTGTACCATCGCTTTTAGGTACCTCGTAACGTGCTTCGGATAAATTCCACCAAGCATCGCCACCTGTAAGCAAGCGTGCCCGCACGTTATTTATATCCATATCGAACTGTGCGGTAGGAGTAACGCAATCGCCCGCCTCAGTTTTGAACACAGCGCGGTTAGCCCGTTTAGGCTTACCCGTTTCTTCTCTTGCGTTCGCCATAACACTTATCAGTGTTAATCCTGCGAACAGTGCCATGCATGTATTTATCTTTCTCATGGTTACGTATTTTAATTAATTAATGCTTTCAACTAGGTTTTTATAGTGTTTTATTAGAAACTAAAGATGGCTCCCAAAAATATTCTGCGGGGAGTTGAATAATTGTTCGGATTGTTAACCGCTGCCGCATATTGATCTTTATATGCCTGCGGATTTAATGCTGTTTGAATGGCTGAAAAACTTGAAGGGTCGCTGAGGTAGCCGTCATCGCCCGGCACTCCGGTATAGCGATATACTCCCACTTGGTTTTTAGAACCAATAAGGTTCTGAACCTGTAAGTAAATTTGCAAAGCCAATTCACGCTTATCGTCTTTCTTTTCTTTTTTCTTGTTTACTACAAAAGTGAAGTCTTTCCAGATTCTTGCATTCAAACGGAAGTACCAAGGCTTGCGAGTGCCGTTGATTGTTCCTTCAGAAATAGGTCTGCCGGGTTGTCCTTCAATAGCTTCAGGAGTGGCGGCAGTTTGAGCCGTATAAGGCGTTCCCGAACGGGCAGCTATCTGAACGCTGACACCGAAATTAGAAAGTATCTGTTTGTTCTTAACGGTAGGTCCGTTATACTCTTTGCCGTCTGCAAAGCTGTAAGTGAGCGATACATTAAAAGTATGGCGCGCATCATAGTTCAAAGCGTTGATACTTCTGAAATTCGGCTGGTTGGAGTTTACAATGTTCAACTGTGTTCTGTCATCCGAGCCGGTTCCTTCGGCAAACTGCATAGTGTAATTCACTTTAGCACTGAAGTTGGCAGTTCTGCGCATATCAAAATCAAGCGAGAATCCTTTTGTTGTTCCAAAATCTACATTAGCATAAGTAACATAACTGTTAGGATAAGCATTGATGATTTTCTTTAACTGAATCTGATCTCTGAATTCGCGGTAGAATGCCGAAATTGTGATAGCAGATGTTTTACTTACCGTTTGTTTGAATCCAAATTCAAAATCAATTGTTCTTTCCGGTTTAAGATTAGGGTTATTAAAAGTGTTGGTGGCACCGAAGTACAAATATTGTGTAGGATTCATAATAACGCGCGAATTAGGACGCTGCGATAAGATATCGTAGTGAGCAAAGAACAAAGCGCGGTCAGTCAAGTTGAATTGGAACTGTAAGCGCGGCATTACAATTACCGTAGGTTTGTAATCAGTAAAACTTTCGTTCGGATCAAAAGTTGAATCTCCGATTAAAACATTCGGAGCTTTAAGGTAAGGCTGAATACCTTTTGCGGATACTACTTTTTCACCGCTTGCTAACTCGTTACCGTACGTATCATACCAAGTACTTCCGTTTCTGTATCCTTTTATAGAAGTTGGATTTTTTGCATCATCTACGTATACAACGTAGTTATCTCCGATATTGCTTGGATGCGTTATAGAATTTCCACTCGGGAAAGCAGTGGCTTCTGCTTTTGTTTTTGTTGCATATAAAGAGTATTCATCTTTCAATACTTTTTGGTTAGCATCAAAACGGTCAATACGAACACCCACATTAAAAGTTAGATCCTTGAAATAGAATCGGTCTGAAATATAAGCCGAAGTATAAATCGGTCTGAAAGCAGCAATTGGTCTTTCGTATTCACCATCAGCACGCTTTTTAGTAAAGAAATCGCTGAACGAAGGTTGCTTAGTAAGTACGTTTCCATAAGGGTCGTAACCTCTGTAAGAAACCAACGAAGCACCATTTTGTAGAAGCTCGTCCGGTGAAAACATGTTAAGGTTTAATTGATCTGGAGTGAGGGCATCTAAGTCAATAAAGTCAGTACCGTTTTCAGCTAAGCCCAACGATTTTCTAAGCGACTTATCAAAAAATGCCTGATTACTGCCATAAGCTCTGTCAAATAAAATAGTATCGGTAAAGAAGAATGCCGGACGGCTAGGGTCATCATAACTATAGTCCACACCGTTAATGCGGAAAGTAGGGATGGTATCAAGGGCCAGAATGTGAGCATTAACTAAACCACGCGCCCTATCCCACAAAGGAAGCGGGGAAACAGAATACGCTCTTTGAATTCTTTGTTCAAATTCAACTCCGAATTCAAATGAATGTTTGTTGCGGCTTGGAGCACCTGGCTTCAAAATATCAAAAGCACCTTCTAAACGAACACGGTATTGGTCATTGTTTCCTCCACCATCATTCGGACCACCTAGGTTGGTATATCCATAACCATTGTATTGGCGTCCGGTATTAAACCATATATTATAGTTAAGGTTGGCGCGATCTCCATTTACTAACCCGTTATAGCTGCGTATTTGATTTAGGTTGGTCGTGTAGTCCAGGTTATTCTGTCCCGATACTTCATAAGCACCATCTGCATTTACCTGCGCATCTAACAATTCATAATATTGTTGAGTAAATCTTGTACCATAAACATTCATATCGCCCGGAGTAAAAAATACTGCTGTATCCTGAATACCGTTTTGGATGTATCCTTCGTAAGTGCGGTTGCCTTTTGTAAAAGTGCCAAATTCAAAACTGGGTGATTGTTTGGTTTGGAATTTTCCGATGTATCCGTAGTTGAAAGGATTAAAACCATGCGATGCGTCTTCATATCTCGCTATAAATTTTTCGTAATCTACCTGCACTGAATAAAAAGCGTTCTGAAACGCTGATGATTTCTTCTTCTTTCCTTCGCCACCTTCTTCATCCGCTTGTTTTGCCTGTATACTGTGTGTAAAACGACCGAATACCCGCCAGTTAAATTCCGTGCGCAACGGATTATTCTCTGCATTGAAAAGAGTATACTTCTCCACCCAGTCGTTGTATTTTCTATAGCTTAGAGAACCTCCGAAAGAAAGGGTAATGTTATCAGCCGGGCGAATATCAAAGCGACCTGTACCGCGATAGTTATTTTCTACCGTATTCGGCTTTACCTTTTGCTTAAACATATCCTTGTAGGTTACATTTTCGGCAGCAAGATTGAAGCCCGTGGCTGTTTCCTTTTTCAGCAATGGATTTTGGCGAAGCGAATCCAGCTTACTTTGCTTTATCTGCCATACTCCAATGGCAGATGGATCAGGGTCTTGCTGTCTTAAAAATTCAAAGGCAAGGAAGAAAC
>JBKJJB010000072.1:0-5056 GCA_046598235.1 Chitinophagales bacterium | reverse complement strand
TTTGCGCCCAGTTGGTCTGACCCTGCCATTGCCAGTTTTAAATATTTCTATCAAAAAGTCGGACATATTAAAAAGCCCTGGACTCCCAAAATTCTTCCTCTCCAGCTTTTTATTATTGGTGATGTTGCAATGGCGGGTTTTCCGTTCGAGATTACAACTATTGCAGGCAAGCGTCTTAGAAAACAATTGGAAGAAATTCTATCGCAGCGTGGAGTTAAGCGAGTGATTCTTTGTCCATATGCAAATGGATATTCCGGCTATTTGACTACCAATGAAGAATATCAGGCACAAATTTACGAAGGCGGTCATACTGTTTTTGGTGAATGGAGTTTTGCAGCATTGCAAACTAAATTTGATTTACTCGCTAAGGAAATGTTGAAGCCGAAAGAGGAAAGAAAGTTTGTACACGATGCTATCCCTCCTGATTTTACTGAAGAGGAATTGAATCATTTTCCTTTCTATAAGCGAGCTTGGTATATCCGCCAAGAATTGATTCGCGCAAGAAAAATGGAACGAAGAGGAACCAGTGTATAATTCTAATTCATGAATGAAATTTTCAGAATCAGAAAATATTTCGAATACCAATGGAAGGCAAAAACAAAGTATTATATACATTCTCCCTTTGTATATCAATTCTATTTGAATGTGTTAGAAGGAGGGGAGGTTATCTCAGCAAAAAATAAGCACGAGAAATTCCTTTACAGACTAACTAAATACTTCAGACAGACGAGTGTTTTAGTATTGGGAGATTTTAATTTCCCGTCTATAAATCAAGAAGTCAAAATTTGTTCTATCCGTAATCCTACGGGAATTATTCAATGGGAAAATCATCTCTTACCCGGCCTAATTCTATTTGCAGGAAGTTTCAGTAGAGAAATCATTCTTGAATATTTTCATCAATGCCTTTCATATAAGAATGAACATTCAATTTTCATTCTTGATAATATTTATCGCACTAAAGAGATGGGGGATATATGGAATGAAATAAAAAAGCATCCAGAGGTAACTCTAACAATCGACTTGTTTCAATTCGGAATTTGCTTTTTTAGAAAAGATAAACTAGCAAAGGAAAATTTTGTGTTGAGGTATTAACTTACTCGAATATTCTCGTGATGAAATCTATCACGTTAATATCAAATAGAAAGTAAGGGACAAAAAGAATGGTTGCCCAAAACAAAAGAGAGATAATCATTGAAATCATAATCTTCTTTTTGTCATGTGTAAGTGCTAATGCAAACAGCACCCCAACCGGTATTGAAAGAGCAATGGGAGTAAGCACTGCAATGCCACCTAAACCAAAACGCTTTTTAATACGCACCAAAAAACGATTGCTACTTGTAAATTTTTTACCAAAACGATTAGGGAATTTTTTTACCATGTAATCCTGTATAACTCCGCCAAGGTGAGTGAAGAGAACTATTCCTATAATGCCACCGATAATGTTTGCAAGAGAGCCGCCAAGTCCAAGGTCTGCAGCAATAGCTGCAAGCGTACCCATTGAGAACTTTACTAAAGAGCCAAAGAAAACAAGAATAGAAGATATTAGATTTTCCATTATTCAGCACCGCGCTCATTTTCTCGCGAATACAAGTATAACGTAATTATTACTGAATTGATTCAAATACATGAAGAATATTTCATTGGATTATTAACACTAACTTCTTTAACAGATTTACACTTTAGCATAAATTATTGAGTACTTTTAAACAACAAAATCTGGTGCAATGAAAATTCAACTTCAATTCGTTTGTATTCTTGTGTTGGTGTTGGTTATCCCTTTAATTTCCAAAGCGGTTTCAACAGGGCAAATTTTGGGACAAATTACAGAAAAGGAAACTCTCAAACCTGTTGCCTTTGCTGCAATAATCTTTGAAAATGGCTCGGATAAAATTGAGGTGCAGGCAAATGAATATGGTTATTACTATGTAAGTCATATTCCCAATGGGAAATACCAAATGCGGGTGGTGTTTAATAGCCGAACTTTTATTATGAAACAGGTGAGGGTGTATGACAGCTATTCAAGTCAAGTTGATATGGAAGTGAGCAGCAGTAACCTGCTCCCACTTATTGTTGAAGTTGAAAATAAGGAGCCGATAATAAGCGCTGTTACATCTACAGATATTAAACTCGCTAACAATTCTTTTAATCAGCGGACTCAATCTTTAGGGGAGGCATTAAGTATGCAACCTGGCATAGACGTAATAGATGGTAAGTTGTATGTTAAAGGTAGCGACCAGGTACGGTTCTTTATTGATGGCACTCCTGTGATGGGGCAGCCAACTATCGGGAGAGTTTGGTAGCATGTTTCCTTTCCATTTATCCATTTTCAAAATGTGATTTTACTTAGGCGAAATTGCAGCATTAAAGAGAGTTTTCACCCCCTTTAAACTCTAAGCAACTTTATTATATTTGCGCCCCGTTTTAAAAATAACTAAACTCATTTACCGGTGTGAGAATAAATAACTACCGGACTTAACAATGGAAGAAACAATTTTAGAGAACACTAAGGTGCAAGTCACTAGCCCGGCTCATGATGATTTTGATTGGAGCGTGGACAAGCGTAACGTATCTACTTACAACGAGGAAGAACGTAAGCAATATGGAGAAAAGTATTCATCTACACTAAGAACTGTAGAGAATGACGAAATCGTAAAAGGTACTGTAGTAACCATTACTAATTCGGATGTAGTATTGAATATCGGCTTTAAGTCTGATGGTTTAGTTCCTCTTACTGAATTTCGCGATGTAGAAGATTTGAAAGTAGGAGATGAGTTTGATGTGTATGTAGTAAACAAAGAAGACAAGAAAGGTATTCTTCAATTGAGCCGCAAGAATGCACGCATGATTAAAGCGTGGGAATACATCGTTGATGCTCACAAAACAGGTATCGTAGTTAACGGTAAAATTTCATCGAAAACTAAGGGCGGTCTTATCGCTAATGTATTTGGTTTGGAAACATTCCTTCCGGGTTCACAGATTGATGTGAAGCCGATTACTGACTATGATGTGTATGTAGGCAAAACAATGGAGTTGAAAGTAGTGAAGATTAACGAAGCTATTAAGAATGCAGTTGTATCGCACAAAGCATTGATAGAATCTGATATCGAATCAGAACGCGAAGCTATTATTGGTAAGTTGGAGAAAGGTCAGGTTCTTGAAGGAACTATCAAGAACATTACCGACTTCGGTGCGTTCATCGATTTGGGAGGTGTAGATGGATTACTTTATATCACAGATATTTCTTGGGGACGTATCACTAATCCAAAGGATGTTCTTGAACTTAATCAGAAGCTCAACGTTGTGGTTCTTGATTATGACGATAACAAAAAGAGAATTTCTCTTGGATTGAAACAATTGCAACCGCACCCTTGGGATACACTTGATAAAGATGTTGAAATTGGAAGCAAGGTGAAAGGTAAGATTGTAAATATTGAAGACTACGGTGCATTCCTTGAAATTATACCTGGTGTTGAAGGTTTGATTCACGTATCGGAAGTATCATGGAGTAATACACAAATCAACAGCCGCGATCACTTTAAATTGAATGAAGAATCAGAAGCTATTGTTATGACCCTTGACCGTGAGGAAAGAAAGATGTCACTTTCTCTTAAGAGATTGACAGAAGACCCATGGGTAAAGATTGCTGATAAATTCCCTGTAGGAACAAAAACTAAGGGAATCGTTAAGAATATTACTGCATACGGTGTATTTGTTGAATTGACAGAAGGCATTGGTGGTATGGTTCACGTTAGTGATTTATCATGGTTGAAACGATTTGGTCACCCATCTGAGTTTACTAAAGTTGGAAATGAACTGGACGTAGTGGTTCTTGATATTGACAACGAAAATCGTAAGCTCACTCTCGGACATAAACAGATTGAAGAAGATCCATGGGATTCATTTGAAAATGTATTCCCGGTAGGTTCTGTTCATGAAGCAACTGTTTTAAGTGCTGATGATAAGGGCGCTATTGTTCATCTTCCTTATGGATTAGATGCATTTGCTCCGAAGAAACATTTAGCAAAAGAAAAAGGCGGATTTCTTGGAGTTGACGATAAGGCACAATTCATAGTAATTGAGTTTAATCGTAACGATAAGAGAATTCTTGTTTCTCACGCACGTATTTGGGAAGAAGCTGTAGCTGAGGCTGAAGAAGGCGAAAGAAAAGAGAAGAAAGTGGAGCGTGAGAAAACAGCTAAAGTGGTAAAGGATATGAAGAAGAACATTGAGAAAACTACTCTTGGTGATTTAGGTGTGCTTGGTGAGTTAAAGGAGAAAATGGTAAAGAAAGCCGCTGATGATGCTGAAACGGCTGCTGATGCCGCAGCCGAAGAAGCTAACTCTTCAACCTCTGGAGATACAAGTAATGATGTAGGCAAAGAATAAATTCTTTGTCAAATATCTTGATTCGCAAATTCCGTACTGTTTATACAGTACGGAATTTTTATTTTAAGTTTCCTCAGGTTATACTTTTCTCAACTTGCTACAAATATCCCAAATCACCACGCCAACACTTACTGCAATATTTAAAGAGTGTTTCATTCCATACTGAGGAATTTCAATAACAGTATCAGAAGCAGAAACCACATCCTGCATTACTCCATCCACTTCATTTCCGAAAACAACGGCATACTTTTCACCTTTTACAGGGACGAATTCATCTAGCATTGTGGCATTCTCTGCCTGTTCAATTGAAATGATTTTAAAACCGTTTTTCTTTAGTTCATTAATAGCTTCTGTTGTTGCAGCGAAATGCTTCCATGAAACTGTATCAGTTGCACCTAAAGCTGTTTTATTAATATCGCGGTGAGGAGGAATGCCAGTAATACCACACAGATAAATTGCCTCAATCAAAAACGCATCTGCTGTTCTGAATACAGAGCCAACGTTCAAATGGCTGCGTACGTTATCTAAAACAATCACCACGGGCGTTTTTTGTTGCTCTATAAATTCTTCTTTAGATAAACGTGGCAATTCTTCATTCAATAGTTTTCTCATCACAAATGCTGTTTAAAAATTTCAGTTCGCAAAGTAATCACACTTCTTATTTTCACGC